>DATERH010000108.1:0-5681 GCA_035271785.1 Buttiauxella sp. | reverse complement strand
GACCAGTCATTGCGGAGTGTAAGTTTGCGAGTCAGTCGTTCATTAACGATTAAACAAATGGCGATGGTGTCAGCCGTTGCCTTGCTGTTTATTTTCATTTTTATTGTGGTACAGCTTTTCCACTTTGTGCAGCAAAGCCGCTACGACACAGCAAGCCAGATGGAGAAAATAGCCCATTCGGTTCGTCTTCCGCTGTCTGAAGCTATCCTGAAAGCCGATATCCCCCAGGCTGAGTATATCCTGAGCCAAATTCAACCTTCCGGCATTATCAGCCGGGCGGATGTGGTACTGCCGAACCAATTTCAGGCGTTACGCCAGCGATTCACCCCCGAACGCCCGATTCCCGTATGGATTGCGCGTCTGTTCGAACTTCCGGTGCAAATATCCTTACCGTTGTATTCACTGGAGCGCCCGGCAAATCCGCAGCCGTTGGCCTATCTGGTGCTGCAAGCGGACTCCTGGCGGATGTACAAATTCATCATTAGTACGATCTCAACTTTATTGACTACCTATCTGCTGCTGGCACTGATTTTGTCTGTTGCGATTAGCTGGTCGATAAACCGTTTGATTGTGCACCCGCTGCGTAAAATCGCCCGTGAACTCGATAGCCTAAGCCCACACGAAGCGGCGAGCCATCAACTCAGTCTGCCTCCTCTCCATCACGATGATGAGATAGGTATGCTAGTGCGCAGCTATAACCGTAACCAACAAATGTCGTTGCGCATGCATGAAGAAATGAGCGCGATGAGCACCCGAAACACTCTGACTGAGTTGCCAAACAAGGCGCTGTTACTGGCGTTGCTCGAACAACTGACGGCAAGCGAAAACAAAAACGCGTTGATTGTGATTGCCAGCGAGACCTTGCAGGATGTCGCCGGTGTGCTTAACGAGGAGCAGCGCGAAGTACTGCTGTTGACGCTGGTCGAGAAAATTAAACGTGTTCTACCGCCGAATATGGTGTTGGCACAGATCAGTGGGAACGACTTCGGCATTATTGCGCATGGCGTTCAGGATGCGTGGCATGCGATGGCGTTGGCGAAGCAAATTATTGCGGTGTTCAACGAAAAACTGCCCATTCAGTCTATTTCTCTCAAGCCGACAGCCAGTATCGGTATTGCGATGTATCACGGTGGTTTGAACGCAGAACAGCTGTATCGCCGTGCCGTGTCCGCCGCGTTTTCTGCCCGTCGCCATGGCAAAAATCATATTCAATTCTTTGACCCAGAACAGATGGAAATTGCGCAACGCTATTTGACGCAGGAACACGATTTAATGGCGGCTTTAGACAACCATCAGTTCGCGATTTGGCTGCAACCGCAGGTCAACTTGCAAACCAGGGAAGTAGTCAGCGCGGAAGTGTTACTGCGTATGCAGCAACCCGATGGCAGTTGGACATTGCCGGAAGACTTGATTGAACGTATCGAAGATTGCGGTTTGATGTTCACGATTGGCAACTGGATCCTTGAAGAGTCTTGCCGCGTGCTGGCTGGCTGGCAAAGACAGGGCATCGCCATGCCGCTAAGTGTCAATGTCTCCGCACATCAATTACTGCACGAAGAAATGGGTTCATCACTGTTGGCATTGATGGCGCGTTACCGCATTCAGCCAGGGATGTTAATTCTGGAAGTCACGGAAAGCCATAACATTGATGATCCGAAAAAAGCAGTCAGTATTTTGCGTCCGTTACGCAAAGCTGGGGTCCGAATTGCACTGGATGACTTTGGTATGGGTTATGCCAGCCTGCGCCATTTACATCAGCTGAAATCGCTGCCTGTGGATGCACTGAAACTCGACAAGAGCTTTGTGGATGGGCTACCGGAAGATAACGCTATGGCAGGAGTTATTATCGGTATGGCGAACACGCTTGGCCTGAAACTGGTAGCTGAAGGAATTGAAAATCAGGCGCAGTGCGATTGGTTATTGAAAGAAGGTGTGATCCTTGCTCAAGGCTATCTTTTCTCCAGGGCACTGACCCTTAAAGAGTTTGATGCGCAGTACTTATCTGCCGCTGATCAGTAAATTAGTTGTTACAGATGTTATTTGGCTGGCGCGAGCCAGCTCAATTATTTAACAATTTTGTCTACAAATTAGCGCTGTATCACTAATGAGTGTTTTTGTGAGTGTTATTTTTGGTTCCGCAGGCCGATGGCCATTCTTTTGGCACTGTGGAATCTCTACCTCTCAAGGACACGCTATGAAACTCTCTCTTTTTAAAAGCCTCTACTTCCAGGTCCTCACGGCGATTGCCATCGGTATCCTGCTGGGTCATTTTTACCCGGAAATAGGCGCGCAGATGAAACCATTCGGCGACGCGTTCGTTAAACTGATTAAAATGATAATCGCGCCGGTTATCTTCTGTACGGTAGTGACGGGTATTGCGGGCATGGAAAGCATGAAAGCCGTGGGCCGTACCGGTGCTGTGGCACTGCTCTACTTCGAAGTTGTCAGCACCCTCGCACTGATTATTGGTCTGATTGTGGTCAATGTGTTGCAACCTGGGGTTGGCATGAACATCGACCCGGCAACGCTGGATGCCAAAGCGGTGGCAATGTATGCCGAACAGGCACAACAGCAAGGCGTGGTCGCATTCTTACTGGATGTCATTCCGGGTAGCGTGATTGGTGCGTTCGCCAGTGGAAATATCCTGCAAGTGCTGCTGTTTGCGGTGCTGTTTGGGTTTGCGCTGCACCGTCTTGGTCACAAAGGCCAGCTGATTTTCAACGTCATTGAAAGTTTCTCGCAGGTCATTTTCGGCATCATCAACATGATCATGCGTCTCGCGCCAATCGGTGCTTTCGGTGCCATGGCGTTTACTATTGGTAAATATGGCCTCGGATCGCTGGTCCAGCTTGGTCAATTGATTATCTGCTTCTACATCACCTGTATTTTGTTTGTCGTGGTCGTGCTGGGTTCCATTGCCCGGATGACCGGTTTCAACATCTTTAAATTTATCCGCTATATCAGAGAAGAACTGCTGATCGTTCTGGGTACGTCTTCGTCTGAATCCGCACTGCCAAGAATGCTCGATAAAATGGAAAAACTCGGTTGCCGTAAATCGGTAGTCGGGCTGGTTATCCCGACTGGGTACTCGTTTAACCTCGATGGCACTTCTATTTATCTCACCATGGCCGCAGTGTTCATCGCGCAGGCGACCAACACCCATATGGATATCTTCCATCAAATCACGCTGTTAGTGGTGTTGCTGCTCTCTTCTAAAGGGGCGGCGGGTGTGACGGGAAGCGGCTTCATCGTGCTGGCAGCAACGATTTCTGCGGTGGGGCATTTACCGGTCGCGGGTCTGGCGTTGATTCTCGGTATCGACCGCTTTATGTCCGAAGCGCGTGCGCTGACTAATCTGGTGGGTAACGGTGTGGCGACGGTTGTGGTGGCTAAGTGGGTGAAACAACTGGATGAGAAGCAACTGGTAGAAACGCTCAATAATCCAAATTCCGAGAAAAAAGTAGGCGAAATCTCTTCATAAACCCCTCATTTGCCCACAGCGACTTGCCCTCGCTGTGGGCTACTGCGCATAATTAACCTCTGAGCCAAAATTTTTGGCGTTTTTTTTATTTTAAAAGTGACGTTTACGCGAAGATGCGGTCAAACGGAGTGGTGAAATATCACCATGGTGGTTTTTTAAGTAATCTTTTGTCGCCACTACACTTTTTAATCAGGATTGTTTTCCAGGGGTTAACATGCAGGGCACCAAAATTCGACTCTTAGCTGGCGGATTGCTGTTGGTCGCCGCCGCCAATAATGTGCAGGCAGAAGTACTACAGCCCGACCCAGCCTGGCAGCAAGGCACGCTGGCCAATGGTTTTCAATGGCAAGTCCTGGCCACACCTCAGCGCCCAAGCGATCGTATTGAGATTCGTCTGTTGCTCAACACTGGCTCATTGACTGAGACCACCCAGCAGAGCGGCTTTAGCCACTTCTTACCGCGCCTGGCACTGACACAAAACGGTAGCTTGCAGCCATTGCAGGTACGCTCACTATGGCAGCAAAGTGTGGACCCGCAGCGTCCGCTGCCTCTGGCGGTTGTTTCGTATGACTTCACACTGTTTACTCTCAGCCTGCCTAACAACCGCAGTGATTTGCTCAAAGAAGCGTTGGTTTATCTTTCTGAAAGCACCGGTAAAACGTCAGTAACGTCGGAAACGGTGAACGTTGCGCTGCAAACTCAGGATATGGTGGCAACCTGGCCGATGGACACCAAAGACAACGGGTGGCGCTATCGTTTGCAAGGTTCCTCGCTGTTGGGTCATGACCCGGCAGAAGATCTCAAGCAGCCGGTTGATATCGAACAACTGGGCGAGTTCTACAAGAAATGGTACACCCCGGATGCGATGACGTTGATTGTGGTCGGTAACGTCGATAGCCGCAGTGTTGCCGATCAAATCAACAAAACGTTTGGCTCTCTTACAGGCAAGCGTGAAACACCAGTACCGGTTGCGACCCTTTCTCCTATTAAGCGCGTTCCCGTGAGTCTGATGACCGACAGTGTGAGTCAGGACAGGCTCTCACTGATGTGGGATAACGCCTGGCAGCCGATTCGTGAATCGTCAGCGTTGCTGCGTTACTGGCGTGCTGACCTTGCCCGCGAGGCGTTGTTCTGGCACGTGCAGCAGAAACTCAACAAGCAGAACATTAAGGACCTCAACCTGAGCTTCGATTGCCGTGTGCTATATCAGCGTGCGCAGTGTGGCATCAACCTTGAGTCGCCAAACGATAAACTCAACACGAATTTGGCGAAGGTTAGCAAAGAGCTGGTAAACGTGCGTGATAAAGGGCTGTCGCAGGAAGAGTTTGATGGACTCATTGAGCAGAAAAAAGCTGAGCTTGCCAAGCTGTTTGCTACCTACGCTCGTACCGATACCGATATATTGACTAGCCAGCGTTTGCGCTCGCTGCAAAACCAGGTGGTAGATATCGCACCAGAACAGTATCAGAAACTGCGAGGGGACTTCCTGAACAGCCTGACGCTGAGTTCGCTGAACCAGGATTTGCGCCAGCAATTGTCGCAAGAAATGGCTTTAGTGTTATTGCAGCCAAAAGGTGAGCCTGAGTTCAATATGAAGGATCTGCAAGCGACGTGGGATAAGGTGATGGTGCCGGCTAAAGCACTGCCGCTAACGGATGAGCCTAAGCAGGATGGGGCAGAAACCCCTCTGGCTCAGTAACCGAAAAGCAAAAAGGCACCAATTGGTGCCTTTTGAACTGCGATATGATGGCGATCTTAAGAAGGCATGGCTTCTTTCGGGATAATCGCACCGCGATACTGAATAACCGTGCTCGCGGTCAAATGCCCACGTTTTGCCGCGTCTTCAGCACTTCCGCCCGTCAGACGTACTGCCAGGTAACCCGCACTGAAAGAGTCACCAGCCGCAGTGGTATCGATAACTTTTTCTTTCGGTAATTTCACCGCTGGCACTTCTAACATCGGTTCACCCTGAATCGACACCAGGCAAGAGTCTGCGCCACGCTTGATAACTACTTCACGCACACCTGCAGCTTGAGTACGGTGAATCACTTCTTCAACTGGCTTCTGGCCCCACAATAAATCTTCGTCATCCAGCGTCAGGAACGCGATGTCGGTACAGGCCAGCATTTGTTGGTAAACCTGTTGGGTCTCTTCACGGCTTGCCCACAGGCGCGGACGATAGTTGTTATCGAAGATAACC
>DATERH010000107.1:0-9419 GCA_035271785.1 Buttiauxella sp. | reverse complement strand
CCCTAATGTCGGAAAATCCACGTTGTTTAACCGCTTGACGCGTACCCGAGATGCGCTGGTCGCGGATTTCCCGGGGCTGACTCGCGACCGCAAGTATGGTCGTGCTGAAGTGGAAGGTCGCGAGTTTATCGCCATTGATACTGGCGGTATTGATGGCACCGAAGACGGCGTTGAAACGCATATGGCTGCGCAGTCGCTGTTAGCGATTGAAGAAGCTGATGTTGTGCTGTTTATGGTAGATGCACGCGCAGGCCTGATGCCTGCCGACGAAGCCATTGCTAAACATCTGCGATCTCGTCAGAAGCCAACTTTCCTGGTGGCGAACAAGACTGACGGTATGGATCCTGACCAAGCGGTTATCGATTTCTACTCTTTGGGATTAGGTGAAATTCACCCGATCGCAGCATCTCACGGTCGCGGCGTAACAACGTTGCTGGAACACGTGCTGATTCCGTTCATCGACGAAAAAAATCCACGTGAAGCGGAAGAAGAAATCGATGAAGATGCAGCCTACTGGGCGGCATTCAATGCTAAGAATGGCATTGTGTCTGACGACGAAGAAGCGGTAGAAGAAGAGGAAGAAGAAGCTTTTAATCCTCAGGATTTGCCAATTAAACTGGCAATTGTCGGCCGTCCGAACGTAGGTAAGTCAACGCTTACTAACCGTATTCTTGGCGAAGACCGTGTTGTAGTTTACGACATGCCAGGAACGACGCGTGACAGCATCTACATCCCAATGGAACGTGATGAGCGTGAATTCATTCTCATCGACACCGCTGGGGTGCGTAAACGCGGGAAAATCACTGAAACCGTTGAAAAGTTCTCGGTAATTAAAACCCTGCAAGCGATTGAAGATGCGAACGTTGTGCTGCTGGTTATTGATGCCCGCGAAGGTATTTCCGATCAGGATCTGTCTCTGCTTGGCTTTATCCTCAATAGTGGGCGCTCACTGGTGATTGTCGTCAACAAGTGGGATGGCCTGAGCAACGAAGTCAGAGAGCAAGTTAAGGAGACGCTGGATTATCGTCTTGGCTTCATCGACTTTGCTCGTGTGCACTTCATTTCTGCATTGCACGGTAGCGGTGTTGGCAACCTGTTTGAATCTGTCCGTGAAGCTTATGACAGCTCCACACGCCGCGTAAGCACAGCGCTTCTGACTCGTGTCATGACCATGGCTGCTGAGGATCACCAGCCACCGTTAGTTCGTGGCCGTCGTGTTAAGCTGAAATATGCCCACGCAGGTGGTTATAACCCGCCAATTGTAGTTATTCACGGCAACCAGGTTAAAGACCTGCCGGATTCCTACAAGCGTTACTTGATGAACTACTTCCGCAAATCGCTGGATGTGATGGGAACGCCAATCCGTATCCAGTTTAAGGAAGGGGAGAACCCGTTCGCCAACAAACGTAACACGCTGACGCCGAACCAGATGCGTAAACGTAAGCGTTTGATCAAGCACATCAAGAAAGGCAAATAAGATATCGCGGGAAATTAACCGCTATCGAAAAATCACTAAGCCCGCATTGCGTCGGGCTTTTTTGTTATCAGGGACTACCACTCCCAATCTTGTCAGAAAGAGATTGAACTGACACTGATTGTGCCCAAAAGTACGACTTATTCGACAACGTCCAGGCAAGGAAAGAAATGTATCTGGAGCATTACGATTGTTCGATTTTTAAGTTAACAACTTCATCGATATCTTTGATGTGGTTCACAGATTTAACTCGGTTTTCTAATATTAAAAAGAAAATAAACCTGTGTGAAAATACAGGGTTGACACAGCATATATAGCGAGTAGATTAGGACTCAGCACCAAAGAGAAATGAAATGAGAATTTATTTTGTAGTGTAGTTAATTAGGTTCTAAACTGAGATTAACTAGATGCGATAAAGGCCACGAAGTATTTTTGTTTGGGGATTCAACATCTGGCAGTAAATGAAGGCCAGTGAGATGATGCTTTAAGGCTACGTAGTAAAGCTGTGCAATCGCATAATGTGGACGAAAACGCGATGATGTAAGGCCTTGTTTTTAATAGTAATGTTCGCGATTTGGGTACGTAAGTATGAAGTTGAAAATATCGCGACGAGAGTCAGGCTACGCATCAATAGTATATATCGCGAGGGTGATGTGCTCATTCTGTCTGATAAAAACAGAGTGAAATGAACAGGATAACGATGTTATTTCATAATATTAGAGGAGATGGCGTTACCAGGCTTCAATAGTTTATCCTGTGAATACATACACATCTTTAGAAGTAGTAAAGTGTAATTAAGTTGATGAATGTTAAATATTAATTTGATAGAACCATAAAAGCCCTGGCAATAAGTTGCTGGGGCTTTTTTTTGTTTTTAGTGATCGTAATTCACGTGTCGCTGATTTTTGCTTCCAAAATGGCTACCAAAGTATAAAAACACACTGCTGTTACATCCAGACAAAGTCAGTGCGTTTAGCAGCCCTTGGATGAGAGTAAAGATTTAAGTAAAGCCATAGAGTTCTGAGCAACCCAACAGGTCGTTCAGTTGAAACTAATTGGAAGCCCAATAATTATCCAATCTTTTCATCATGTTAGATTTAGTTTCCACATCACAGAAAGTTGATGTCAGACTGTTTTTTAATAAGGCATAACATTCATCTTCATTTAATTGAAGTGCATTAATTACATCTCGATAATTATCATTTACATACCCACCAAAATAGGAAGGGTCATCTGAGTTAATAGTGATGTTTAAACCTTTTTTTATTAACTCACGTAAATTGTGGTCTTCCATGCTTCTGAATACGGCCAGTTTCACATTTGATAAAGGGCAAACAGTCAGAGGGATTTGTTTCTCTTTAAGATATTGTAAAAGCGTAGGGTCCTCAGCACAGCGCACCCCGTGATCGATGCGCTCGCTGCCCAGTAGGTTAAGTGCCTGCCAGATGTACTCTGAAGGCCCTTCTTCCCCGGCATGAGCAACGCGTCTAATCCTGGCCTGTTTAGCTAGAGCAAATACTGTTGTAAATTTCTCAGGTGGGTTTCCCTGTTCTGAAGAATCAAGCCCAACGCCTGTTAACCATTGCGGATAGCGCTCAAACCACTCTCGTGAAATTTCAAAAGTCTTAAGTGCGTCTTCTTCTGGCAAATGACGTAAAAAACACATAATTAATTGAGACGATAATCCTTTCTCATGTGCTTCTTCCAGAGCACGGATCATCCCCGGAATGAAAATTTCAAATCCGATGCCGCGGGAAGTATGGCTTTGTGGATCGAAGAAAATCTCACTGTGGATGATTCCATTACTGACAGCATTTTTGACATATTCCGCCGTCATTTCATAAAAATCGTCTTCAGTCAGAAGTACACGCGTTCCGGTGTAGTAAATATCAAGAAAGGACTGAAGATCAGTGAATTGATAGGCTTCACGCAAAGCGGATACTGTTGGCCAGGGTAACGTTATCCCATTTCGTTGTGCGAGTTTGAAGATAAGTTCAGGCTCTAGTGTCCCTTCAATATGCACATGAAGTTCAGCCTTTGGCGCCCCTGCGACCTTGTCGATCAGCACTGATGTTGTCATCGTAAATTTTCTCTTTTCATCTTAATACTGTCGATCAGTAAATCAACGTCGCGATGAATCAGCTCCGCTAGTCGTTGATGCATGGCGGTTAAGTTAAGCAATGTCCGCGACAATAAGATCATAGCTAACAATATCTAAATAATATTTTCTAATAGTGCGACACCGTGCATCAAATCGTCGTGTGCTGCGGATACATCAAACAGCGGCGCACTGTCCCAGTTGCCACGCTTACCCAATAAGCGGAATGACACGCTGGTGTAAGGCGGGATTATCACTTTCATCTTTCAGTTTTACCCCGGTTAAACGGCGCAGGAATGCTTGTTCCAGCAGCCAGGCTAGTTTAAACGCGGCAGCAGAATGGCTAAGCCCTTCCGCGCGAATATTGGAGAGACAATTGCGTTCAGACTCAAGGCGTTTACGTTCGGGTTTCCACGTCAGATAAACCCCGAGGCTATCTGGTGAAGATAGCCCGGGTCGTTCACCAATCAGCATCGCCACCGCTTTGCAATTCAGTATTTCACCAATATCGTCGCCTAAAGCTACTCGTGACTGGTGTGCCAGCACGACAGGAGCCAGAGTCAGTCCCAGCGTATTGAGATAAGGCAACAGCTCGCGAATTAACGCCACGGATTGACGATGTACCGCGTGAGAAGAGAGGCCATCGCCAATCACCAGCAGCAGATCGTAACTGCCGATATTACTGGTTTGTAGCATTGCTCGGCTTTCATCATCAAGTTTACGCCCCAGATCTGGACGGTTCAGATAGATGTGACGGTCTTGCGCAGCGCTTTTAACTGTCAGCGTGGGCAAACCCATCTCGGCCAATTCTTTGCCTATCTCATCGCTATGAAAGGGCTGATGGACGGCATCTCTGGCCTGCGCATGAGCAAGGCCAAAATTGAGGACTTCTTTGGTTGGCAAGCTTGCACCACTGCGCCCAATGGCAATACGAGCATCGGTGAATGCGCGTAACACTGTCCAGGCATCTGCATTCATAAGATCATTCCTTGCGGAAGAGCGGCTAACAGGGGATGGCTTGCACCGGTCAAACGTAGCTGTCCATATGAATCGATAATCTGCATGCGGGTCAGCCATTGGGCAAATTCCGGCGCATGTTTCAGCCCCAGTAAACGGCGGGCGTACAACGCGTCGTGGAAAGAGGTGCTTTGATAATTGAGCATGATGTCATCCGCCCCAGGCACGCCGATTAAAAAGGTCAGTCCGGCATTACACAGCAGGGTCAGTAGGGTATCCATATCATCCTGATCAGCTTCTGCATGATTGGTGTAACAAACATCACAGCCGATCGGCAATCCCATCAACTTTCCGCAGAAATGATCCTCAAGCCCCGCGCGGATAATTTGTTTCCCGTCATACAAATATTCCGGTCCAATAAATCCCACTACCGTGTTTACCAGTAACGGATTGAAATGACGTGCCACAGAATAAGCACGGGCTTCGCAGGTTTGTTGATCGACGCCATGATGCGCGTTGGAGGACAAACAGCTTCCCTGGCCGGTTTCGAAATACATCACATTATTGCCAAGTGTGCCGCGATTTAGGCTCAATGCCGCATCATACGCTTCCTGTAACAGGGCCAGATTAATGCCAAAACCGGTGTTAGCCGCTTCTGTCCCCGCGACGGATTGAAACACTAAATCGACTGGCGCACCGCGCTCAATCAACTGCAAGGTGTTGGTCACATGGGTAAGCACGCAGGATTGAGTCGGAATAGCAAAACGGCTAATGATGTCATCCATCATGTAATTCAGCCGTTCAAGCACCGGCAGGCTGTCGCTGGCGGGATTAATGCCAACCACTGCGTCACCGGCGCCATACAACAGCCCGTCGAGCATGCTGGCAGCGATACCTTTCATATCGTCAGTTGGGTGGTTGGGTTGCAGGCGCACGCTAAGGTGACCCGGCAGACCGATACTATTACGGAACTGGGTGGTTATCTGGCATTTACTCGCCGCCAGAATCAAATCCTGGTTGCGCATGAGTTTACTTACCGCCGCTGCCATTTCAGGTGTAATGCCTTGGGCAACCAGGCGTAGTACCTGGCTGTCGGTGGTGTCATCAAGCAGCCAGTCACGAAAATCACCGACGGTTAAATGGCTAATAGCCTGAAAAGCGGTTTTATCATGAGTATCAATAATGAGGCGGGTGACTTCATCTTGCTCGTAGGGAATCAGCGGATTATCGAGTATTTCTCGCAATGGAACATCAGCCAATGCCATTTTTGCTGCCATGCGTTCTTCTGCGCTATCCGCCGCAATTCCTGCCAAATTATCCCCGGATCGTGCCGGGGAAGCTTTGGCCATTAACTCCTTGAGGCTGGCGAACCGATAACTTCGATGCGCCAGTGTGGTGTTATACATTTATCCTCCTCAGGAGAGCACCCGTAGTTGTGGGTCCAGCGCGGCACGATCTCGTGCGGCCGCTGTGGATCTAAACCAAAGATATCCTGCCAGCATCATCACGCCGAAAATCATCGCCAATAATGTGTTGTAGTATACCATCGCCGCCAGACACAGAACGGCCATCGCCAGGGCAAAAGCTGGAGCGAACGGGAACAGTGGGGCTTTGAACGGGCGAATAAGATTCGGCTCGCTTCGGCGCAATTTAAACAACGCCGCCATTGAAGTGATATACATGACGATCGCGCCAAATACCGACATCGTCACAATGCAGGCGGTGAGCGGCATTCCGCTGATGGTAATGAGCGAGTCCGAAAAAATAGCCGCAATCCCCACCACGCCCCCCGCAAGAATCGCCAGAGTAGGCGTGCGAGTACGGCTATTAAGTTTTGCTAGGCTGGCAGGCAGATAGCCTGCGCGTGCGAGTGAATAAATCTGACGTGAATACCCCATAATAATCCCGTGGAATGAGGCAACCAGTCCGAATAATCCCAGCCAAACTAGCATGTGCAGCCAGCCGCTATTATTTCCAACCACGACTTTCATCGCCTGAGGAAGGGGGTCGTTAATATTTGACAGCGTGCGCCAGTCACCGACGCCGCCTGCGAATACCATTACGCCAATCGCCAGGATTGTGAGAGTGATAATGCCGCCGCCGAGTGCGCGTGGAATGGTACGTTGTGGATCTTTTGCTTCTTCTGCTGCCATGGATGCGCCTTCAATAGCCAGGAAGAACCAGATAGCAAAGGGGATAGCGGCAAACATTCCTGGCAATGCCAGTTCGCTAAAGGTATTTGAGCCCGCCCACCCGTTGGCTGAGAAATTTTCCCACGAGAAGCCAGGTGCTACCACGCCCATAAAGACCAGCAATTCGAAGATAGCCAGTAAGGTGACAATTAACTCAAAAGTGGCGGCAATACTGACACCGAGGATATTGAGCGCCATAAAGATAATGTACGCCGAGCAGGCAATCCATTTGGGATCCAAAGTGGGGAACTGCACGTTGAGATAGGCACCAATTGCCATCGCTATGGCTGGTGGGGCAAAGACAAACTCGATAAGCGTGGCGAACCCGGCAATAAAACCCCCGGTTGGCCCGAAAGCACGGTACGCATAAGCAAAGGGACCACCCGCATGAGGAATTGCGGTAGTCAATTCGGTAAAGCTAAAAATAAAGGCGCAGTACATTGCGGCAATCGCGATTGCCACAATCAGAAACCCCATTGTTCCAGCTTGAGCCCAGCCATAACTCCAGCCGAAATATTCACCCGATATTACCAGCCCTACAGCGATCCCCCACAGACGGAAGCTGCCGAGCGTTCTTTTTAGTGTTGTTGTTTGCGTTGTCATTATTCACTGCCTCGCCATTAATCACAGTCTTTGTAAGGCAATGCAAGCAAAGTGCCATAAAATAAAGATGTTAATAATCATAAAGATGACGGTATTTCGATAAGGGGAATCGGCAGAATGAAGGCGTGTTGCACTCTTTAGGGGAACTGGCTGCTACATTTCAGGGAGTGCGCCACTGAAAGTGTTGTTAATGCTCATTGGTGTCTTTATCATCAAAAAACAAATCATTGTGACGGAAGCCTGTGCTTCCGGTTAATGGATCCAGGAGTAATTATGGAAGTGAAATGCCCGGTATGTGAAACCCTGTTACAGCAAACAGACTCGGGCGCGCACTGCGGATCCTGCAAGCAGGATTTTCGCCTGGAAGCCCACTGCCCGGATTGCCATAAGCCGCTGGAAGTTTTAAAAGCGTGTGGCGCAGTAGACTATTTTTGCCAAAACGGTCATGGATTGATTTCGAAGAAACGCGTCGAATTCGTACCTGTTGCTGACTAAGTTTTAGCTTTTCGCCACTGTTTTACGCTTGCGAACCGGTTTCACCGGTGTAATGCCGGTGACCTGGCTTTCCACCCAACCATCCTCCAGACGCGTGGTTAGCGTATCACCGGAATGCACCTGTCTGGTTTTCTTCAGCACTTTGCCATCTGTCGCGGTTGTCACGCTATAACCACGCGCAAGTGTTGCCAGCGGGCTAACCGCTTCAAGCTGCGCGATAGCGGTACCAAAACGTTGGCGAGTTTGGCTCAAGCGTGCAGCCACAATCTGCGATAGACGATATTCCAGCTGCTGCAATCGAGTCTGGGCGCGGTGGATCCGCGGTTGTGGCTGTTGCTGATTTAAACGCTGCATCAAACGTTGCTGTTGTTGCGTCGTCCGACGCAGTTTTGCATCCATCGCTACATTCAGGCGTTGTTGCAAACGCTCAAGCATGGTTTGTTGGCGAGCCAGGCGCAGTTGCGGGTGTTGCTGCTGCAAACGGTGGTGCAAACGAGTGAAACGCTGCGCTCGCTGAGCGAGGTAGTAATCCATCGCCATTTCCATGCGTTGCTGTTGAGATTGTAGCTGGCGCAGCAACTCAAGTTGGTTACGGCTAACAATCTCTGCCGCAGCGGAAGGGGTCGGTGCACGTACATCTGCCACAAAATCGGCGATCGTGACGTCAGTTTCATGGCCAACTGCACTAACTACCGGGATCTTGCTGGCAAAAATCGCCCGGGCCACCCGTTCGTCGTTAAAGCTCCATAAATCTTCCAGCGAACCGCCGCCACGCCCAACAATCAGCACATCACACTCTTTGCGCAGGTTGGCTAATTCTATGGCACGCACGATTTGCATCGGCGCATCAGCGCCCTGAACCGCAGTAGGGTAAATAATCACTGGCAGCGAAGGGTCGCGACGTTTCAGTACATGCAAAATGTCATGCAGCGCGGCACCTGTTTTTGACGTAATGACGCCAACCTGGTGCGCAGGTGCTGGCAATTGCTGTTTATGAATTTGCTCAAACAAACCTTCGGCGGTAAGACGTTGCTTCAGCTCTTCATATTGCTGTTGCAACAAGCCTTCACCAGCAGGCTGCATACTTTCAACGATTATTTGGTAATCACCGCGTGGTTCGTACAGCGTCAGAGTTGCACGCACCAAAACCTGCTGACCGTGCTGCGGACGGAAGGTCACGCGGCGATTGCTGTTGCGGAACATCGCCCCGCGAATTTGCGCAGTATCGTCTTTAAGCGTGAAGTACCAGTGACCAGAAGCCGGTTGGGTAAAGTTGGAAATTTCACCGCTGATCCAGACTTGCCCCATCTCTTGTTCCAGCAGCATACGGACCGTCTGATTCAGACGGCTGACGGTAAAAATTGAAGGGGAATTTATCGTTGACATGTGACCTAGATCAAATTTTAAATCAGCAGGTTATTCGGTCGATAGTACCTTTCGTATTGTACTTGGCAAGGAGTTTTCTTAAAAAAGTGTGGATGCAATCGATTCCGCTCTGTATAATGCCGCGGCAATATTTTGTCTGTTCTCATTCACCCCAGGTTGAGATATTGCCATGCTACGAATCGCTAAAGAAGCACTGACGTTTGATGACGTTCTC
>DATERH010000106.1:0-4507 GCA_035271785.1 Buttiauxella sp. | reverse complement strand
ACGCTTTCGTGAACTCGCCTCAGAAGTTGGCAGCTTGCTAACTTACGAAGCCACGGCGGATCTGGAAACTGAGAAAGTCACTATCGAAGGCTGGAACGGCCCGGTAGAAATTGATCAGATCAAAGGTAAGAAGATTACGGTTGTGCCAATTCTGCGAGCCGGTCTGGGTATGATGGAAGGCGTGCTGGAAAACGTTCCAAGCGCACGTATCAGCGTTGTCGGTATTTATCGCAATGAAGAAACACTGGAGCCAGTCCCTTATTTCCAGAAACTGGTTTCTAACATTTCAGAACGTATGGCGCTGGTGGTTGACCCAATGTTGGCAACCGGTGGTTCAATGATTGCCACTATCGACCTGTTGAAGAACGCCGGTTGTACTAGCATCAAAGTGCTGGTTCTGGTGGCTGCACCAGAAGGTATCGCAGCACTTGAAAAAGCACACCCGGACGTAGAACTGTTTACTGCTTCTATCGATCAGGGCTTGAACGAGCACGGATACATTATTCCGGGCCTCGGCGATGCTGGCGATAAGATCTTTGGTACCAAATGATACCCTTCATCTTTCAGGTTGTAGGTGTGTTGGCAGCTTTCGCTCACCCAGGTCATGTAGTTAATCTACGCTCCCTGGAGTTTGCTCAGTTGCCGCCTTCCTGCGACCCGAAATTTATTGGGGTATTACAAAATTAGCCGACTTCGAAAGTCGGCTTTTTTTTGATTTATAACTTCTCACAATCATAAGCCCAAATTAATTGAAGTTGCAGCAAGGCGGCAAGTGAACGAATCCCGATGAGCTTACTCATGTAAGTGATGCGGGTGAGTGAGCGCAGCCAACACAGCTGCGGCTTCAAATAAGAAGGGCAATATTCAGAGGAAACACAATGACACGCCGCGCTATCGGGGTAAGTGAAAGACCGCCCCTACTGCAAACGATACCTTTAAGTTTACAGCACTTGTTCGCTATGTTTGGCGCTACCGTTCTGGTGCCAATCCTGTTCAACATAAACCCGGCGACAGTTCTGCTGTTTAACGGGATCGGTACGCTGCTGTATCTCTTTATCTGTAAAGGTAAAATCCCGGCGTATCTGGGTTCAAGTTTTGCATTTATTTCGCCCGTATTACTGCTATTGCCGCTAGGTTATGAAGTGGCGTTGGGCGGTTTTATCATGTGTGGCGTGTTGTTCTGTATTGTGGCGCTGATTGTGAAAAAAGCCGGCACCGGTTGGCTGGATGTGATGTTCCCTCCAGCGGCGATGGGTGCGATTGTGGCGGTCATCGGTCTGGAGCTTGCGGATGTGGCGGCGAAAATGGCGGGTTTACTGCCTGCTGCTGGTACATCAGCTGATTCAACGACTGTCATTATCTCGCTGGTGACGCTTGCGGTAACGATTTTCGGTTCAGTATTGTTCCGTGGCTTCCTGGCCATTATCCCGATTCTTATCGGTGTGCTGGCGGGTTATGCGCTCTCCTTCGTCATGGGTGTGGTTGATGTGAAGCCAATTGTTGATGCCCCCTGGTTTGCACTGCCAACCTTCTACACCCCGCGTTTTGAGTGGTTTGCCATCTTCACCATTCTGCCTGCGGCATTGGTGGTTATTGCAGAACATATCGGCCACCTGGTGGTGACGGCAAATATCGTGAAGAAAGATTTGCTTCGTGACCCAGGCTTGCATCGTTCGATGTTTGCCAACGGCGTTTCGACTATTTTCTCTGGTTTCTTCGGCTCAACACCGAACACCACGTACGGTGAGAATATCGGCGTGATGGCAATTACCCGCGTGTATTCCACCTGGGTTATCGGCGGTGCTGCGATTCTGGCGATCCTGCTTTCCTGTGTTGGTAAACTGGCGGCGGCAATCCAAATCATCCCTATTCCGGTTATCGGCGGTGTTTCGCTGCTGCTGTATGGCGTGATCGGTGCATCGGGTATTCGCGTGCTGATCGAATCAAAAGTCGATTACAACAAAACGCAAAACCTGATCCTGACATCCGTCATCCTGATAATCGGCGTAAGTGGCGCGACAGTGCATATTGGCGCTGCTGAACTGAAAGGTATGGCGCTGGCGACTATCGTCGGTGTTGGTCTAAGCTTAATCTTCAAATTGATCAGTATGCTGCGCCCGGAAGAAGTGGTGTTGGATGCGGAAGATAGCGACGTAAAACCGTAGTTTTGATTCAAGCCGGGCGGTGAACTCGCCCGGTTCTACTGGTCGTCAATTCTGTGATAGACTCTCTGCGTTTTTCTGCCTGTTATGGTTGAGGTAATTCTGAATACACCGGCACAGCTATCACTGCCACTCTATTTGCCTGACGATGAAACTTTTGCAAGTTTCTGGCCGGGTGATAATCCTTCTTTACTCGCAGCCCTCCAGTCTGTGCTCCGCCAGGACCACAGCGGATATATCTATTTCTGGTCGCGAGAAGGAGGAGGGCGCAGCCACTTGCTGCATGCCGCCTGTGCAGAACTGTCGCAACGAGGCGAAGCGGTCGGCTACGTGCCTCTTGATAAACGCACCTGGTTTGTTCCGGAAGTGCTCGATGGTATGGAGCAGTTAACGCTGGTGTGTATCGACAATATCGAGTGTGTGGCGGGTGACGAGTTATGGGAGATGGCGATTTTTAATCTCTATAACCGCATTCTGGAATCAGGAAACACGCGCCTGTTAATTACCGGCGATCGCCCACCGCGCCAGCTCAATCTGCAATTGCCTGATCTCGCATCGCGCCTTGATTGGGGGCAAATCTACAAACTGCAACCGCTTTCCGATGACGATAAGCTCCAGGCTTTGCAACTGCGCGCCCGACTGCGCGGGTTCGAGTTGCCAGAAGACGTGGGGCGTTTTCTGCTTAAACGTTTGGATAGGGAAATGCGTACGTTGTTTACGACGCTTGATCAGCTTGATCTGGCTTCTATTACTGCACAACGAAAGCTGACGATCCCGTTTGTGAAAGAGATTCTCGGGCTGTGAAACCAGTCTCATCCCGCCCTTCTCCCTGAGGGAGAAGGGGAAAAACTCAAATTCCCTCTCATGAGGGGAGAGGGTTAGGGCGTTAAATCACTAAATTACAAAATCTCCAGCACCGACTCCGGCGGGCGGCCAATTCTGGCTTCACCATTCGCCAGCACAATCGGGCGTTCAATCAATTTTGGATTTTCAACCATCGCCTGAATCAATTGCTCCTCGCTTAATGTCGGCTCCGCCAGATTCAACTCCTTGTACAAATCTTCTTTCTGACGCATCAGTTCACGTGCGCTGGCAAAACCTAATTTGCTCAGCAACGATTTAATCGTCGCGGCATCGGGTGGGGTTTCCAGATACAACACCACTTCAGGTTCTACGCCATTCGCTTTGAGCAGGCTTAACGTTTCACGGCTCTTTGAGCAGCGCGGATTGTGATAAATAGAAACGGCGGTAGACATCGTAACTCCTGTTACATCTTAGAATACTGAAGGAAACGTGTTTGTAATTGGCGGAACTGATCGATTCGCGCATCATAACGAGCTTGTTGCAAACTACCCAACTTAACTTGAGAGCTGGCGCCACTGAGCAGCGTAATCGCTTGATCGAGTTTCCCCAGCAGCGCCATAACTTCAGCACGTGCAGCAAGTTCTTGATCGCGATGACCTAACGCTGCTTCGGTTTGCGCTAACAAGTCCCAGGCGTTAGTGTCATCTGGATGGGCAAAAGTATAGCGATTAAGGATCTCTGCAGCCTGTTTGGGCTGCCCTGCCTGCACATAAGCATTGGCGAGGTTAAGCTGCAATACTGGGTTTTGTTTCAAATCAGGGGCGTTTTTCAGGCGATTAATCGCATCTGCAGTTTTCTTTTGCCCAAGGTCAATATCGGTCGCTAAATCGAGATACCATTCATTACCGGGCTGCGCTGCGAGCAACGGCTGCAATAGTTTGCGCGCCTCATCCCAGCTATCTTTGCCCATTGCCTGAAGTGAACGGCCATATGTTGCCGCGTGTTGTTCACGGATATTGCCCTTTGACCAACTATCCAATAAATCAATAGTCAGCTGATTACGACCTGAGTTGTACATCCCCAGCGCACGGGCTTTTGCCATATAAAAATCTTCAGAAGATTGCACTACCATCGGCTTCATCTGGTTGGCGCGGTTACGGGCGTCGGACAAACGGCTTTCTGGTAACGGGTGCGTCAGGAGAATCTCTGGTGGACGCGAGGAATAACGTGATTGGTCGAGAAGTTTCTCAAGGAATGTTGGCATCGCTTGTGGATCAAAGCCCGAACGCTGCAACACCTGAATCCCAATGCGGTCAGCTTCCTGTTCGTTCTGTTGTGTAAAGCTGATCATGCCCTGCTGCGTACCCGCAAGTGTACCGCTGAGTGCCGCCATGCCCGCCTGCGGACTGGCCATCGCCAGTAAAATAGACCCTAACGCACCCACCCAGGTCAGAGGGGCATTCTTTTTCTGATCTTCCATCGCACGCGCCAGGTGACGCTGCGTGACGTGAGAAATTTCGTGCGCCATAACCGATGCCAGC
>DATERH010000105.1:0-17170 GCA_035271785.1 Buttiauxella sp. | reverse complement strand
TTTTCTTAAAAAAGTGTGGATGCAATCGATTCCGCTCTGTATAATGCCGCGGCAATATTTTGTCTGTTCTCATTCACCCCAGGTTGAGATATTGCCATGCTACGAATCGCTAAAGAAGCACTGACGTTTGATGACGTTCTCCTCGTTCCAGCTCACTCTACAGTTCTGCCTAACACGGCTGATCTCAGCACCCAACTGACCAAAACTATTCGTTTGAATATCCCTATGCTCTCCGCAGCAATGGATACCGTAACGGAAGCCCGTCTGGCCATCGCATTGGCTCAGGAAGGTGGACTTGGTTTCATTCACAAAAATATGTCGATAGAGCGTCAGGCTGAAGAAGTCAGACACGTGAAAAAACACGAAAGTGGCGTTGTGACTGACCCACAGACCGTACTGCCGACCACCACTCTGCACGAAGTTAAAGAACTGACCGCCCGTAACGGTTTTGCCGGTTACCCTGTTGTGACCGAAGAAAACGAATTGGTGGGTATCATCACGGGTCGCGACGTGCGTTTTGTTACCGACCTGAACCAACCTGTTAGCGTGTACATGACCCCGAAAGAGCGTCTGGTTACCGTTAAAGAAGGCGAAGCACGTGATGTGGTACTGTCCAAAATGCACGAAAAACGTGTTGAGAAGGCGTTGGTTGTCGACAGCGGTTTCCATCTGCGCGGCATGATCACCGTAAAAGACTTCCAGAAAGCAGAACGTAAACCTAACGCCTGTAAAGACGACCAGGGACGTTTGCGTGTTGGAGCAGCAGTTGGTGCAGGTGCAGGCAACGAAGAGCGTATCGACGCTCTGGTAGCTGCTGGCGTCGACGTTTTACTGATTGACTCCTCCCATGGTCATTCCGAAGGCGTTCTGCAACGTATTCGTGAGACTCGCGCTAAATATCCTGACCTGCAAATCATTGGCGGTAACGTTGCAACAGCTTCTGGTGCACGTGCACTGGCTGACGCTGGCGTAAGCGCTGTGAAAGTCGGTATCGGTCCTGGCTCCATCTGTACCACTCGTATCGTCACCGGCGTGGGCGTTCCACAAATCACCGCGGTAGCTGACGCGGTAGAAGCGCTGGAAGGCACTGGCATTCCGGTTATCGCTGATGGCGGTATCCGTTTCTCTGGTGATATCGCGAAAGCTATTGCGGCGGGCGCTTCTGCGGTGATGGTAGGCGGTATGCTGGCAGGGACTGAAGAGTCTCCAGGTGAAATCGAACTTTACCAGGGCCGTTCATTCAAATCTTACCGTGGTATGGGTTCTCTGGGCGCGATGTCTAAAGGCTCTTCTGACCGTTACTTCCAGACCGATAACGCAGCAGACAAACTGGTGCCGGAAGGTATCGAAGGCCGCGTGGCCTACAAAGGCCACCTGAAAGAGATCGTTCACCAGCAAATGGGCGGCCTGCGTTCCTGCATGGGGCTGACCGGCTGTGGTACCATCGACGAGTTGCGTACTAAAGCGGAATTTGTACGTATCAGCGGTGCGGGCATTCAGGAAAGTCATGTTCACGATGTGACGATTACTAAAGAGTCCCCGAACTACCGCATGGGTTCCTGATTACTCGTCATACTTCAAGTCGCAGATGCGTTGGCTGCACTCGTTCACCCCAGTCACATAGTTATCTATGTTTCTGGGGATTTGCGAGCTTGCCGTCTTCCTGCGCCTCGAATTATTTAGAGTAATCCATCAGATGATTGACTTTCTCTGTTTCACTTTTCCTTGGAATTAGAATCAATGACGGAAAATATCCATAAACATCGCATACTTATCCTTGATTTCGGTTCTCAGTACACCCAACTGGTTGCGCGCCGCGTGCGTGAGCTGGGCGTTTACTGTGAGCTGTGGGCATGGGATGTCACTGAAGCACAGATTCGTGAATTTAATCCAAGCGGTATCATTCTTTCTGGTGGCCCGGAAAGTACCACTGAACAGAACAGCCCTCGTGCGCCTGAATATGTCTTCACTGCGGGTGTGCCAGTATTTGGTGTGTGCTACGGCATGCAGACCATGGCGATGCAGCTTGGCGGCCACGTAGAATCCTCTACCGAACGTGAGTTTGGCTATGCGCAGGTTGAAGTTAAAGTCGACAGCGCATTAATTCGCGGCATCGAAGACTCTCTGAGTGCTGATGGCAGACCACTGCTGGATGTCTGGATGAGTCACGGCGATAAAGTCACTGCGATCCCTTCTGACTTCGTGACTGTTGCCAGCACTGAAACGTGCCCGTTCGCTATTATGGCAAACGAAGAAAAACGTTTTTATGGCGTGCAGTTCCACCCGGAAGTGACCCACACCCGTCAGGGCCAGCGTTTGCTGGAGCGTTTTGTGCTTGATATCTGCGGCTGTGAAGCGCTGTGGACACCTGCAAAAATCATCGAAGATGCGATTGTTCGTCTGCGTGAACAAGTGGGCAACGACAAAGTCATTCTTGGCCTGTCTGGTGGCGTGGATTCCTCCGTTACCGCCATGCTGCTGCACCGCGCGATTGGTGACCGTCTGACCTGCGTATTCGTTGATAACGGTCTGTTGCGTTTGAACGAAGCTCAGCAAGTTATGGATATGTTTGGCGACCATTTCGGCCTGAACATTATTCACGTTGAAGGCGAGGAGCGTTTCCTGTCCGCACTGGCGGGCGAGAACGAACCTGAAGCGAAACGTAAAATCATTGGCCGCGTATTTGTTGAAGTGTTCGATGAAGAAGCTCTGAAACTGGAAGACGTGAAGTGGCTGGCGCAGGGCACCATTTACCCTGACGTTATCGAATCTGCGGCTTCTGCTACCGGTAAAGCACACGTCATCAAATCTCACCACAACGTGGGTGGCCTGCCGAAAGAGATGAAGATGGGTCTGGTTGAGCCGCTGCGTGAGCTGTTCAAAGACGAAGTGCGCAAGATTGGTCTGGAATTGGGCTTACCATACGACATGCTGTACCGTCACCCGTTCCCGGGTCCAGGTCTTGGCGTGCGCGTGTTGGGCGAAGTGAAGAAAGAGTATTGCGACCTGCTGCGTCGTGCCGATGCCATCTTTATTGAAGAGCTGCATAAAGCCGATCTCTACAACAAAGTAAGCCAGGCATTCACGGTGTTCCTGCCAGTACGTTCTGTTGGCGTGATGGGCGATGGCCGTAAATACGATTGGGTTGTTTCACTACGTGCTGTGGAAACCATCGACTTTATGACCGCGCATTGGGCGCACCTGCCATACGATTTCCTTGGCCGTGTATCCAACCGTATCATCAACGAAGTTAACGGTATTTCCCGTGTGGTTTACGATATTTCTGGCAAACCGCCAGCAACTATCGAGTGGGAATGATTTAACGTCTGGCAACAGCTGGCATGTTAAAGCAGTAAAGCACTTTTAAACCCGCATAACCTGCGGGTTTTTTTACGTCTATCAGATAGCAAATGGCCGTCTTTAGCCTCATCATGTGATTATTTTCCATGGTATGTTCAGTTGCACCTATATTATCTTTAACCTTTGGTGCCAAACGATGCAGTGCTAATGGGCGACGGATATCCATCGTAAACGTAGTCGTACTCACTCTTACATTCAGGCCTGATAATTTCTCTATGGAATCGAATCCTCACGTGCCGTCGGCCAGTTTGATTGATCTCATTATGGATGCTGTTTTTGCGGTTGATGTCCATGCCAATATCGTTTTTGCGAGCGCATCATGCGAACGTATTTTCGGCTATACGCCGAAAGAAATGATCGGCAAAAACATGTTTGACATGATGCTGCCTGAAGATCGGGAATTAACCCGAAACTCGGTGGTGGAAATCATGTCTGGCAATC
Source organism: Buttiauxella sp. (assembly GCA_035271785.1). Taxonomy (GTDB): domain Bacteria; phylum Pseudomonadota; class Gammaproteobacteria; order Enterobacterales; family Enterobacteriaceae; genus Buttiauxella. The sequence goes on along the minus strand of DATERH010000105.1, from coordinate 13,369 downwards.
CTCAGTTTCATTTTGAGAACCGTTACATCCACAAAAATGGACACGTCGTCAACATCATGTGGACAGCACGCTGGTCACCTGCCGATCAATTGCGCATTGGTGTTGCCCGTGATATTACCGAACGCAAACGATCCGAATCGTTGCAGTCTGCGCTTTATGCCATTTCTGAGGCCGCACATACCGCCGAAGATTTGCTCAAGTTATTCCAGCGCATTCATGAGATCGTCGGCACGCTGCTTCCCGTCGATAATTTTTCGGTTACGCTCTACGACGATGAAACCGGCGAACTCAGCTTCCCTTATCATGTGGATCAGTTTCTGCAAAGGCCAGACCCCTTTACCCTGATCCCAGGGACGTACTACGCAGAGATTATTCATACCGGTCAACCGCTGCTGCTCACGCCTGAGACAATGGTTGCCCGCCTGGAAGAATTACGGGTCTCTTTTGGCATGAATCCATTCTGTTGGCTGGGCGTTCCGCTCAAGTCGCATAAGGGCACGATTGGTGTGCTTATGGTCAAAAGTTACCCGGGTGGTGTGTGCTACAACGAACAGGATCAGGAGTTACTGCAGTTCGTTTCGACTCAGATTGCGACTGTCATTGAGCGTCAGCAAATGCAGGCCCGGATGCAGTATATGGCGCAGTATGATCAACTGACTGACCTCCCGAACCGTGGTTTTTTGCATGATCGCCTGAAAGTCGCGCTCTCAACAGCGCGTCGGGAGCAAGGTCAGTTGTCCCTGCTGTACATTGATCTCGACAAATTTAAACAGGTTAACGATACGCTGGGCCATGGTATTGGGGATTTACTGCTGCAAGAGACTGCTGCGCGCCTGAAGTTGTGTGTGCGCGAATCGGACACTGTCGCTCGTGTCGGTGGTGATGAGTTTGTGATTTTGCTCCAGGGGGCTTCATTACCTGAGTACGCTCTGGTGGCAGAAAAAATCCGTAACGCTTTCAAACTTCCTTTTACCCTGGCAGGCCACCATTTGACCATCGCGCCCAGTATCGGGATTGCACTCTATCCGGAGCATGGTAACGACGAGCGTCAGCTTCTCGAATATGCCGACAAAGCCATGTATTTAGACAAAACCGGCAAAGAGCAATGACAAAATTTGCGTATAGCGGATCTCATTCATGCGTGCCGGTAACGGCGCTTCCCTGCGCCATATTTCGTAGATATTGTCATATGTAAGTGACAGGCCGGGCGGTCACCTCGCCACTGCCTTGAGGACTGAACTTAAGGTCATGCGCAGACGCTTGATACAGCTTCTTTCATCAGGCGTACTTTGGTCCGTTACGATCCCCTCATTGCTACTAAGTGCCAATTTTTATGATGCAATTGGGTTGAGTCGGGTGTGCAACCAGGGAAGAAGCTGTTTTTTTCGACTTAACATTCCGGCGATGGTGCAGGGTGCGTTATCAGCAAATGCGGGGCCAGCAAAATAGAGCCTTGAGCACTCAGTACTGATATCGGTAAGCATCAAAACAACCAATCCAGCACCAGATGTAGTGACCCGTTTTTCCATCGCTAATTTAAGCTTGTCGATAAGCGGTTCAGCCTGGGTAAGAGAATATAATTCGAGTTGTGCAACCAACACCTTATTTCCCGAAATATCAAACATTTTACTGTCTTTATTAAGTAACTCTTCCGCGCTCAAACCTACAATATCCGTCTTGGCAGTCAGCAATTCTCGAATGAAATCTTCACGCTCCACTTTTGCGAGAGTGCACAGTTCATCAACAGCATGATGGTCTTCGTCAGTTGTGGTCGGTGAGCGCAGTGCGACGGTATCACTCAACACTGCAGCCAATAGCAAAATGGCTTCACTGGGGGAAACCTCACGGCGAAGGGTTGGGGTCATCAACTGCCATAACAATGTCGCACTGCTGCCGACGGGTTTTATCCAAACTTCCGGAGGAAGTTGAGTTATCAGGCCGCCAAGACGGTGGTGGTCGATAATCCCGACGACATTGCTTTCATTAAGTGAGGCAGGCCCCTGAGAAGGTTCACTAAAATCAACCAGCCAGACATCCTTGCCAGCAAGAGAATAATCAAGCAGTGGAGGTGGTGTCAGGCCTGCATGGCGGAAAATATAGTCAGTTTCTCTGTTTAACTCACCGAGGCGAAACGCATGGGCATCTTGCCCTTTAAGCGTAAGCCAACGTGCCGTCATGTAGGCAGTACAGACGGTATCGCTGTCGGGATTGAGATGGCCAAAGACATGTATCATTTAAATTCTCCTGGTCACAAATTTATTCTATGCGCTTTAAGACCTGTCGTTAGAGTATAGGATGACATCAGCAGTCATAACCCTCTACCTGAAGCAGTAAAACACCAGGTACAAGTTAACGAATCACTCTGTTTGGGCGTGCAGAATCGACCACCTGTCAGGCGGTTGGAATATAAATTGTTTTGAGGTGAGACGTTACCGGCTAGTGTTGTCCACTGACAGGCTGTTTTGCTGTGCTTCTACTTTGTCCTGATGATGGTACCAGGCACCGATGGCAGAGTAGACAAAACGGCCAAAAAGGAAGAGAAAGCTAATGAGTAGAATAATGCGCGTCATACGATTGTTAAACTTATGTCGTCTTCGCATACTCGTAACCTGTGTCACGCAAATGATCCTTGATGTTTGCCCGTCAACCGCGGGCGACGGTGATATTTATACACAGCGTTGCCAGAAGGTCAAATCCTGGACATCTCAGAGTTGTTCACGAAACCATTCACCCTTGTAAATAAACATTTTTTAATAGTAGTTGATTAGTAAGTATCCGGTCTTTATTTCTAATTCTTTGTTAAAGAAATTAAAACTCCAGCCAAAAATTGATTTAGGTCATATGTATAAACCAAGCTCTAACTAGAATCTGCACTCTATTCCATAGCTATATGGTTTTATCGGTCGGGCTGGATTCCTGTTCGAAATTTACTCACGCAGGATGGCAGGGGCTTTGGCGATAACGTATGTATTTGGCCAGCTGGTATAAAAAATTTAAGAATAGATGGTGGGCGCTTCCCTTGGTGCTCCCGAGCATTCTACTGCCCATTGCAACGTGGTGTAACGCCTATACCATGATGGACGGTGGGCGGGTATACCTGGTCTTCATGCCGCTTGGTTTGATGACTGCATTGATGTTGGTTTTCTCTTGGTCAGCACTGCCAGGAATTGTTCTTGCCTTATTAATCGGCTTTAGCCCGTTTAAAAGTGATTTCTCCCCGTTAATGGCGGTCATTCATTTTTTAATTCCCATCACGATTAGCTGGGGTGGTTACCGTATTTTCGTTCCCCGGCGTAATTCGATTATGTTCGGTGCCATCTCGCTTACTGCGCAACGCATGATTTGGTTGGTATTAGTCAATTCTTTGATATTTTGGGCTATCTACCATTTAGGTGTCTTCTTTGGCTGGTACCAGGATGTGATCAGTAACAGCATAGAAAACTTGTTCCATGCGCGGACGTTAATCAATTTTCAGGCGGTGCTCATCGGTTGTTTAACCGGAACGCCATTCTTCTATACCCTCATCCGTATGTGCCGTAACCCGCATTTTGTTTTCTCGTTTATTTCACGGTTGAAAGCACAGATGCAGTCGGGTGTGACGAAAACTGAGATGGCACTTTGGGGCGTACTTGTCGTCCTTTTGGTGAGCCTGCTGTTAGTGCCAGATAATGATTCCAGCACCATCTTCACCACCGATTACACGCTCACGCTCATTTTGCCGCTGATGTTGTGGGGGGCGATGCGCTTTGGTTTCCTGTTTATCACCACAACCTGGACCGTTATCTTAACTATCCTGTGTAGTGGTTTTCATAACTATTTGCCGCCTTACATGGGCTTTCAACTTCATCTGGCCATCGCTTCATCTTGTTACGCCGTGTTCTCAATTACCATCTACCTGATGGCGGTAGTCACCACGCGCCAGCGCATTTTGCATAGAAAATCGAGTCGGGTCGCTTTTATTGACCCCATTGTACAAATGCCGAATTTGCGGGCGCTTAACCGGGATTTATCCAGCCATCCATCGTCGGCGTTAGCTTTTTTGCGCGTGCCGGAACTGGAGCTTTTGGGGCGAAACTACGGGGTGCAGCTTCGTATTCAATATAAGCAGCAGCTCAATGATTATCTGCAACCTATGTTGGCTGAGAACGAAGAGGTTTATCACCTGTCAGGCCATGAAGTGGCGGTGCGCGTAAATTATGATGCATACCATGAGCGCATAGAAACTCTCGATCTGCGTGTGAAACAGTTCCGCTTTATGTGGGACGGCATGGCGATGCAGCCACAGGTGGGCATCAGTTATTGCCACATTCGCCAACCTGTCACCCACATTTACTACCTGCTAGGCGAGCTTAGTACTATGGCTGACTTGTCGCTCTCGACCTCAAAGCCCGAAAGCTTGCAGCAGCAGGGCTCAAACCACGTGCAGAACGCGGTGAGAAATAAAGTAGCAATGATGAACCGTTTGCAGATTGCGATCGATACCAGGAATTTCGTCTTGATGGCGCAGCGTATCGAAGGGGTCCGTGGCGATACTTATCATGAAATTTTGCTGCGTATGAAAGGGGATAACGAAGGGGATAATCTGGTTATGCCTGACGCGTTTTTGCCGGTCGCACACGAATTTGGCCTATCTTCTAAAATCGATAAATGGGTACTAGAAGCCACATTAAAATTCATGGATAACCATCGTGAACAACTCCCTGGCAGCCGTTTCTCAATTAACCTGACACCGGCTTCTGTGGGGCGCTTGCCGTTTGCAGGCGAAGTGAAACAATTGTTGAAATGCTATAACGTTGAACCCTGGCAACTTATTTTTGAAGTCACTGAAAGCAACTCCTTAACCAATATTGAGCAAGCCAATGTGACGCTGACCGCATTACAAAATTTGGGATGCAGGGTGGCTATTGACGATTTTGGTAAGGGTTATGCCAGCTATGCGCGTCTGAAGGATATAAGCGCAGACATTCTCAAAATCGATGGTAGTTTTATTCGTAATATACTGACCAGCAGCCTGGATTATCAGATTGTGGATTCTATCTGCCAGTTGGCCAGGGTGAAAAAGATGCAGCTGGTGGCGGAGTGTGTTGAAAGCGAACAGGTCAAAGCTGCAGTACAAAGTTTGGGGATTGATTATATTCAGGGCTATTTGATAGGACACCCGCGATTGCTTGAAACACTCCTTGAAAAGACAAATGAGGCATCAAAAACGCAAACACCTTGATGGGCGAAGCCAAGTTGCTGGCGAATTCCGTCACCTATTCAGGGTTACACATCGTGCCAATGCCAGCATTATCAAGAAGACTCTCAGTGGCGTACGCCAACAGGGGCCTGGCAAGAAGCCATAACCGCTGATGTGGAATTGCCAGTCCAAACCCGCCAGAAAACAGTCAGTTGGACCATAGAGTATTGATCTTTGTGCATTACAACGGCGTTACTGACCAAACACCCGTGAGGGTGTTTATCAGGCAGCCACGTTCGGGCTGACTTCTTCTTCAATTGAGAGCCGCCATCCTGGGACACTCTCCCAGTATTGCTGTTCACGTTCTAAATCCAGCAAAACCAGCGTGTTCTGGTTAAACCAATCGTAAGGGAATCGCAGCGTCCAATGGTTTTCATCGGTTTCCAGAAACAGCGTCGGCGGTGTCGTGGTTGCCTGACGTTGGTTATTAAGCAATACGCCCAGACGTAGGATCTGAATTAACGGTAAGAACTGCTTTTTCTTAAACAGGGAAAATCGTGGCAGATCGTCAATTTTTATCGCTTTACGGTGATAGCGCACCAGCGAAGCAATCAACATCTGTTGTTCCTGATTAAAACCCGGCAGGTTGCTGTGTTGTAGAATATAAGCCGAGTGGCGATGTAGCCCACTGTGATTAATATTCAGCCCCACTTCGTGCAGCATCGCCGACCATTTCAACAGTGCGGCCATCTGTGGATTGGCCTGTTTCGGGTTTTGGATTTCCCACTGCTTATACATAAGTTCAGTGGTATTCAAGACACGCTTGGCCTGATCGCTATCGATATGGTACTGATTCGCGAGGCTTTGTGCAGTGCGGATACGAATGTCCTGGTGGCGGAAGCGGCCTTCCATTTCATAGAGAACCCCCTCGCGCAGTGCGCCATCGGACAGGCGCAATTCACGAATCGCCAGTGAGTCAAACACGCCACAAAGAATCGCCAGACCGGGCACAAACACTGCTTTACGCTCTTCTGATAATCCAGGCAGGCTCATCGAGTTGAAGCTATTGTATTTCAATACTTCATCGCGCAGCATTTCCAGGCGTTCAGGAGTGATGATCCCATCTTTCTCGCCCATATTGATCAGCACTTCATGAGCGGCTTTGATGGTGCCAGAGGCCCCCATCGCCACATTCCAGCCTTGTAAACGATACTGCCAGGAGAGAGTCTCCAGCTTTTGCACAGCAGCAAGACGCGCACGTTTGAAGTTTTCCGGCGTGATATTCCCGCCTGGGAAAAAGTTTTGCGCAAAGCTCACACAACCCATGCGTCGGCTCTCGACCAGCATCGGCTCGAAATCCTCACCAATCACCAGCTCTGTTGATCCGCCACCAATATCAATAACCAGCTTGCGGCCTTTTTCAGGCTGAGTATGTTCCACACCCATGAAAATCAGACGCGCTTCTTCGTTGCCTGAGATGATTTCAATCGGGTAGGGGATAACTTGCTCGGCGCGTTTGAGGAATGCTTCGGCGTTTACCGCCTGGCGCAAACTGTGCGTGCCGACGATACAAACATTGGCCGCAGAGAACCCCTGAAGGCGCTCAGCAAATAACGCCAGGCATGAAAGCCCACGTTCCATCGCTTCTTCGCTTAACTCGTTATCAGCATTCAGACCATCAGCTAAATGGACGCGCTGTTTCAGGCGTCCAATGATTTGCATTGCGCCATCAACAACGCGCGCGATAACCATATGGAAGCTGTTCGAGCCAAGGTCTATCGCGGCGAATTCTTGTGGTCGTGGAGCGTGTTTTTTTATCGGCATGGAGTTATTCAGGCTGTTCCAGAGATTTTATGTAATCGTAAATCGCTAATTGCGAGCGTACCTTACGGCGGTTACCGCGTGGTACATAGCGATTACTGAGTTCTTTGTCGATATAGCGCGCTTTCACGGTATCACTGAACAGTATCTCAATGATATCCAGCACCCGTTGTTTCAGGCGTGGGTCGAGAATAGCAACAGCCACTTCAATACGGTAATCGATGTTACGTGTCATCCAATCGGCGGAGGAGAGATACACTTTTTTGTCTCCGCCATTTTCAAATATATACACACGATCGTGTTCCAGATAGCGGTCAACGATACTAATCACACAAATGTTTTCGCTGATACCCTCCAGATTAGGGATCAGTACACACATGCCACGCACCAGTAAATCCACTTTCACACCTGAGCTTGAAGCTGCATACAGTCGATCTATCAGCCCTTTATCCACCAAGTTGTTCAGTTTCAGAGTAATGCCAGACGGTTTACCGTTTTGCGCATTCGCAATCTCTTTGTCGATCAAATCATAAAGCAGGCGACGTGAGTTTTGTGGCGAAACCATCAGATGTTCAAACGTCACCGGGCGATACGGATTTTCGATAAAGTTAAACACCCGACGCACTTCATTGGTGATGCGTGCATCAGCGGTGAGTAACGAATAGTCGGTATAAAGCCGCGCAGTTTTTTCGTTAAAGTTACCGGTGCCAATGTGGGCATAACGCACCACTTCTTCGCCTTCTTTACGGGAAATCAGGAATAATTTGGCGTGAATTTTAAGACCTGGTGCGGAGAAAATAACGTGCACGCCTGCTTCAGTCAGGCGCTTCGCCCAGTGAATATTCGCTTCTTCATCAAAACGCGCCTGCAACTCAACCACGACGGTGACTTTCTTACCGTTGTGCGCTGCATGAATCATCGACTCGATGATGCGCGAGTCTTTCGCTACGCGATAAATATTGATTTTAATCGCCAGAACGCTTGGGTCGAACGAAGCCTGGCGCAGAAATTCCAGCACGTGTTCAAAGGTGTGGTACGGATAATAAAGCAGCACGTCACGATTACGGATTGCATCAAAGCCGTTACGGAATTTATCGAACCAAATATGACGCAGACGTGGCAACGGTTTGTTGACTAAATTTGCTTTACCGACGTTCGGGAAACTAATGAAATCTTTGAAGTTATGGTAACGACCACCGGGCACAACGGAGTCGTGATTGGTGATGGTCAGCTTATTACGCAGCATCTCGACCAAGGCATCGGGCATATCACGTTGATAAACAAAACGCACCGGCTCTGCGGTCAAACGCTGTTTCAGGCTCGAAGACATCAATTCCAGCAGGCTGGATTCCATTTCCGTGACCAGGTCATACTCGGCGTCGCGCGTCATTTTCATTGAATAGGCGTTCAGCGTGTCGTAATCGAAGAAGCCTTTGAAAATGTCGTCCAGGCAATAGCGCAGAATGTTATCCAGCAGGATCATTGGCTTGCGGCGGCGCGGTGCTTCCGGTGGCAAATTCACAAAGCGCGGCACTTTATCAGACGGGATTTCCAGTAGAGCGTAGCGAATATCGCTGCCCTGAATAATCTCCACCGCCAGATAGGTGTAATCATCTTTGAGGAACTGCACCAAATCGGTGTCGTGGTTAATCAAAATTGGCGTGATGTGCTGGCGCAGGTAATGTTTAAAATAGTGGCGCAGCCAGTTTTGCTGATTTGGCGAAAGCTGGCGTTCGTTGATCAAGAAGATCTGATTACGCGCCATTTCCAACAGCAGATCGTTATACAACCCATCAAATTCTTGATCGGCCTTCAGAACACGCGCCTGGATTTTATTGAGTAAATGGCGCGAATTGGGAGCCTTACCTTGCTCTTCACTGATCAGAATACGCCGCTTAAGTTCAGCGAATCGGACCTTGTAAAATTCATCAAGGTTATTCGAATAGATGCCGAGAAAACGCATTCTCTCAATCAGTGGATTCATTTTATCCGCTGCTTCCTGGAGCACACGTTCGTTAAAAGACAACCAGCTCAGTTCTTTTTCGATATACAGCTTATCCTGACCCATTAGCCCTCACTTGCGTTTTCGTGGACGTAAAAATGCCGTCACGTCTGACATTATGGCGAGCTTTGACGTGGAATGTCCAACAATGGCCGTAAACCAACTTCTTTCTTACTTTCAGCACTGTGAGAAGCAAGACAGTAGCCGCTCTTTTTTTTAATTAAAATGGTGTTTTATAAAGCGGTAGGAGTTGGGAATGTGGGAAACACGGGCGCTTGAACTGAACAACCAGGAGCTTTGGAACTGGCATCAAGCCTGCCAGTTTGTCGATTACGCTTGTGCACATAACTTTAATACCGTGGTGATAGGGCAAACCGATCTCCTTGGCAAACTTGTTACTCCGGTGGGTTACACGGCTGCGCAATATAATGACCGTATATCCGTGCATCAGCGTGGCTGCTGCGTTTACCTGAATCGGTTAGCACAGTACTGCAAGGCGCGTGGCTTGCGTTTTTATCTTCAGGCTAAAGAGTTAGGATTCCCAGCTGATTTACTCCTGCAACAACCGCAGTTATTCGATGGTCACGGCGGCCTGCGTTTTGATGTCGATTTCTGGAGCCAGTATCTGTCAGATAAACTGGCGCTGGTCTGTAAGCAGATTCCCGCGATAGATGGCCTGCTACTGGCGATTTCAAATACTGACAGCCTGGTGCCGATAGCAGCACCTGACTGGAAAACCAACGTGGCACAGCAAAAAAAATCGGCCAGCACGTCACTGTACCGTTGTTGTTTTAACGCTGCGGCGCAGGTTATGAAACACCATCACAAACATCTGGTACTGCGTCTTTTCCCTGCCAGCAATGACGATGTTGAGCCAGTACTCGAGGCTATCGCAGGTCTACCGAACGATGTCGCGGTGTCGGTAAAACTCACTCCGGAACGCTTCTGGCCTGAATTCCCTAATAATCCTGCCTTACTTGCGATTACCGAACGTGAAGTTTGGGCAGAAGTTGACGCCGCAGGGGAAGAAGTGTGTTGGGGAAACTTACCGTTTATCCGTGTTGATGAAATGCAGGGACGATTACTGTGGTGCCAGGCCAGCAATCCGGCTATCAAAGGCGTGTTGTGCAAAGCAAGCTGGGAAGGTATCGATAATCACTGTGTCATTGGAACCTTGAGTGAATTTAACCTCTTTAGTTGTGCAAGATTTCTTGATCCAAACTCCCCGTCAGAGAGTACGTCGCAGCGACTGAAAAGTTGGCTAATGGAGTGCTGGCAATGGCAAGCGGATGAACAACAACTTCAAGTATTGGCAGCGTTGTTTGAACAGGCGCATCAGGTAATTTACAGCTCTATTTATACCCGTCACCATGTTTTTCATCGTCATAGCCTGTTACCTGAAAGCTACGGTCAGGTGGTGTGGAGTTTGTACGGGCAACTTAACCGCAACCACTGGTTACCTGGTTCTGCAGATGACATCGTCTTTGACAGCAAAGATTGCGAAGGTGCGTCACGGAAACTTTCGTTAATTGCTGCCGAGAAAGATAATGCATGGCTTGGGGCGGAAAATGTTCAGCGGCAGGCATTAGAATTTGCGCACAACGCTGGCTTCCCTCCAGCATTAGCTCTGCGTTGGCAAACAGAATGGCAGGGGCTGTTTTTGTATTGCCGGGCGTTTATCCATGCCCAAAAAGCCTTTTTTACGCTGCACTACGCACGTGAAGTTGAGAACAACTGGAGCTTGCGTGAAGTTTGCCAGGCGAATATTCAGGCACTCTATGGAACGGCTCATGAGATGGAAGATTTCTGTACAAAGTTTTTGGATGGCCCGCCAGCGCTACACGTGATGTTTGACGCTGGTCGGGCACGATCGCTGGCGGGAAGTCTGAACCGCGAGCTGGTGAAGCTTTTATCGTAGGCGCTAAATGTGTAAACGCAGTGACTCAACCAGGCAAAGAATCGCCATGGCTTGTCCATATGGCATTGAGGTCAGCGGAATATTTCGGTAGTGGTCGAGGTCGTGACCCATCGCTGTACCAAACGACACTTGCGTCAATTCACCTTGTGGCGTGATGTGTTTGATAATCCCCTCGGTCGCACGTTGTGCGACTGGCAACCAGTGGCTTTCCAGGTAACCCAGACGCACAGCCTTGAAGATCCCGGCTGCGAATCCAGCACTGGCAGAAGTTTCAACATAGCTTTCAGGGTCGTTAAGCAGTGTCGGCCACAGGCCATTCTCCGCCTGGCATTCAGCCAGTGCTGCGACTTGATTGCGCAAAACATTGCACAACTGGCGGTACAGCGCGTCCTGCGGGGGTAAATCTAACAACTCCAAAAACTCAGGAATGGCAAGGGTTATCCAGCTATTGCCACGTGCCCACAGTGCACCGGCAAAGTGGTGCCGCCCTTCAAAGTTCCAGCCGTGATACCACAGCCCCGTTTTAGGCTCAGCGAGATACTGAATATGCTGAGTGAACTGGTATTTTGCCTCTTCTATCCATTCCGGTTTATTAAGTAGTTTGCCAATTTTTGCCAGCGGCAACACGGCCATCATCAGCGTATCGTCCCAAATTTGCTGGTGATGGTCATTTTCATAAGTTACGTGCTGGAAACAGCCTTCATCGGTACGTGGCAGTTGATGCTGGAGCCAGCGGCCCCAGGTTTCCAGGTAGGGGAGCCATTGGGGATTGGGTTGCTCCTCATAACATAATGCCAGCGTCAGGAATGGGCAGGCGGTATTCACGTTTTTAACTGGCGTACCCTCGGCAAAACGATCGCTAAACCAGCGGTCGATAAGCTCTTTGGCACGCTCAGAACCGCTCACTTGATAGTAGCGATATAAACCAAACAGGCCAATTCCGTGAGTCCATTCCCAGCCCGCCCAACCTTTGGTATCAACAATCCGGCCATCACTGAGGCGTTGTAAAAAACGTCCATCAGCGTCTTTGATGTCGACCAGTCCACCAATCAGGCTATCAATGAGCTCAGTGGTGTGTTCGCGAGTTGGGGATAACAGTGTCGTTGTCATGGTCTGTTCCTTAAACAGAAGTTGTGGCTGGAGTCAGGGTGACTTCTTGGGTTGGACGATATGCCCAGTTTGCGTTGCTATGCGGGTGACCGGTCAGGGTCTCGACAACCTCTTTGGTCTCAGGACTTGCATCTTCGGGTTCTCCACCCGCACGTAAGCGTTCCAGCTCGCTTATCAGTACCTGATGGCGTGACTGGCTGAGTCGGAAGCGGAATGCCCCGCACATCGCCATCACTGCCAGCACACCTGGGCCGACAACAAAGACCCACCAGATACCATCGATTGCAGTACTACTTTGTGTTGCTGCACCTTTGGTAAAACCAAAGGATTCAAGCGCCAAACCAACAATAAACAGCGCCAGCGCCTGGGAGAACTTACGGGTGAGCATCATGACACCGGCATAGATCCCTTCGCGGCGCACACCGGTATAGGCTTCATCCACATCCGGTAAAAAGTTGTAGACGTTCCATGGAATGAGATAGGTACCACCACGCGCGATACCCATCATGACCGCCCCAACCAGCACCAACATTCCAATGGAAGCATAGCTGGCCGAAAGTTGGCTGAAGTAAACCAGGCTTATCAAAATCATGCCGATAGCCGCTTTATACGCATGGCCGTTGCCGACGCGAATACACAGCCAGGTGAAAACAGGAATGGCGAGAAACTGGAACAAAGTCATCAGGCTCAGAGCTTGCGACGCCAGGCCGGCACTGATTTGCAGCACATAGGTCATGAAGTGCATAAACAGCGAGCCGAAAATATCCAGTGCTACCGCTCCGCCGACATACATCATGATGTGAATGCGGAAGGTCTTAAGGCGAAACGTGGACAGCATTTCCCGATACAGAGATTTCAGCGTGCTGAGCAGCCCGGTTTGTGTTTGCGGTGGTGGCAGGTTTTCACGCTCCCATGTACCACGCCAGACGAAAATCCATGGCAGTGAAAACAGCACGGCGAAGGTGATACCGATAAGCATAAATGCCTGATCTTTATCTGCGACGTGGGCCAGAATCTGCCCGGGTATCAGCGCGGAGAGAAATGCCGTGGCTTGCGCGAACAACATACGCGCTCCCGACATTTTCGAGCGAGTTTCGTAGCGGTTGGTCATCTCCGAAGGCAGTGTGTCGTAAGGGACCATCAGCAATGTGAAGACGGTACTGAACAGCAAATATGTGCCCAGATACCAGAAGTAGCCGTATCCGCTTATCCACATCAACGCGAAGGTGAGTGAGAACGGTGCGCCGATGATAAAGAACAGGCGGCGGCGTCCCCAACGGCTGCGAATGTTATCGGTGATATAGCCCATCACCGGGTCGGTAATACCATCCCAAATTTT
>DATERH010000104.1:0-10587 GCA_035271785.1 Buttiauxella sp. | reverse complement strand
AAAGCGCAGTGGATTGCGCCGAACATGGGCACCGATGTGGCGCTGATGCTGGGCATCGCCCATACACTGGCGATAAATGGCTGGCATGATGCGCCATTCCTCGCGCGTTGCGCTCACGGCTACGACAAATTTGCGGCTTATCTGTTAGGTCAATCTGACGGCCAGCCGAAAACGGCGCATTGGGCGGCAGAGATTTGCGGCGTACCGGCGCAAACCATCGAAGATCTGGCGCGTTTATTTAGTGAAAAACGCACCATGCTGATGTCTGGCTGGGGGATGCAACGCCAGCAATACGGCGAGCAAAAACACTGGATGCTGGTCACGCTTGCGGCAATGCTTGGGCAGATTGGTACGCCAGGCGGCGGTTTTGGCCTTTCTTATCACTTTGCTAACGGCGGTAACCCGACGCGTCGCGCAGCGGTGTTGGGTTCCATGCAGGGCTCAGTGGCAAACGGTATTGATGCCGTGGAAAAAATCCCGGTGGCTCGCATTGTTGAAGCGTTGGAAAACCCAGGTGGCGAGTATCAGCATAATGGGTTGCAAAAAACCTTCCCGGATATCCGGATGTTGTGGTGGGCGGGTGGTGCTAACTTTACTCATCACCAGGACACAAACCGCCTGATTAAAGCCTGGCAGAAGCCGGAGTTGGTGGTCATTTCCGAATGCTTTTGGACGGCTGCAGCAAAGCACGCGGATATTGTCTTACCGATCACCACATCTTTTGAGCGTAATGATTTGACGATGACGGGTGATTACAGCAACCAGCATCTGGTGCCTATGAAGCAGGTGGTATCCCCGCGCGATGAAGCGCGTAATGATTTCGATGTTTTTGCACAACTCAGTGCGTTGTGGGAAGAAGACGGAGAATCACGCTTCACGGAAGGGAAAACCGAGCTGCAATGGCTGGAAGAGTTCTATGAAATCGCGCGTAAGCGAGGGTCTGCTCAGCAGGTAGAGTTGCCAGATTTCCAGCAGTTCTGGGAATCTAACCAACTGATAGAAATGCCAGAAAGTGAAAAGAATGCCGCTTTCATCCGTTTTGCTGATTTCCGCAAAGATCCGCAGGCTAATCCGTTAAAAACCCCGAGCGGCAAAATCGAAATCTATTCGGAACGCATCGCCAGTTTTGCTTATGCTGATTGCCCGGCACACCCGACCTGGCTTGCGCCGAATGAATGGCAAGGCAACGCCGAACCTGGTCAGCTTCAGCTGCTTTCATCGCACCCTGCGCACCGTCTGCACAGCCAACTTAACTATGCGGCATTACGCGAGAAATACGCGATTGCCGGGCGTGAGCCGTTAACGCTGCATCCCAAAGATGCTGCTGAACGGGGTATCACAGAGGGTGATTTGGTTCGCGTCTGGAATGCCCGTGGGCAGGTGTTGGTGGGGGCCTTAGTGACGGATGGCATCAAACCGGGTGTAGTCTGCATTCATCAGGGCGCATGGCCCGATTTAAATGACGAGAAGCTGTGTAAAAACGGCGCGGTAAACGTGCTGACGCTGGATATACCGACCTCACGGCTGGCCAATGGCTGTGCGGCGAATTCTTCGCTGGTATGGGCCGAAAAATATCTCGGCGCCGCGCCGGAGGTTACTGCGTTTCTCCCTCCTGCCAGCTCATAATCCACGTCGGGTGGTGTGTTTCTGTTTGCCAGGCGCTTTCTTCAATGCGAAAGCCCTGGTGGTGATAAAAATGCACTGCCCGATGATTCTTCTGATAAACCTCAAGACTCAGCGCTGAATAATGCGTTTTGACGTGTTCCATCAACGCATTCCCAAACCCCTTGCCAATGAACGGTTCACTCACAAACAGCGCGCCAATAAACAGTGAATCCAGAACACTAATGAATCCCACTATTTTTCCGTTTTCGATATAAACCCAGGTCACAGATTGCGGAATATAGACATTCCGCACGATGGATTCACTTTCATGCCAGTAGCGTTCGCTAATAAACGGATGCGCATGAATGGTGCTGGCGAGCCAAATTTCGATCAGCTCATCCATTTCATCCAGTCGTAGGCGGCGAATCATTGCTGGTTATCAGGGTGGCAAAAACAGCTCGTCACATGGTCGTTGACCAGACCACAGGCCTGCATAAATGAGTAGCAAATCGTGGAGCCGACAAATTTGAAGCCGCGTTTTTTCAGTGCCTTGGATAGCGCATCTGAAGCGGGTGTAGTCGTCGGGATTTCAGCAAGCGTGGCGGCTTGCGTCACTTGCGCCTGATTGTCGACAAACGACCAGACAAACTCGGGGAATTTCTCGCCGTTGGCTTCCATCGCCAGGTACGCTTTCGCATTATTAATGATGGCTTCTATTTTTCCGCGATGGCGAATAATTCCTGCATCCTGAACTAACAGATCGACGTCTTCTGGTTGCAGTAACGCCACGGCTTGTGGGTCGAAATTTTTAAAGCAGCGACGATAGTTTTCGCGTTTTTTCAGCACCGTAATCCATGACAAACCAGCTTGCTGTCCTTCAAGGCAGATCATCTCGAAAAGGTGTTGTCCATCGGTTACCGACACGCCCCATTCTTTATCGTGATACTCCATGTAAAGCGGATCCTGGGATACCCATCCACAACGCAACATACGTTTCTCCTTTGATGAAATTTCTCGTGTCAACTTGACGTGCCAGATAAAGAGTCAATAGTTAATTCAGGGCTATCCCCGTCATGCTTCAAGTTGCCTCTTTGTTGGCTGCGTTTACTCACCCGAATCACTTACTTATGTAAGCTCATCGGGACTCGCTCACAAGCCGGCTCGATGCACCTTGAATGATTTAGGGGCTATCCGCAAGCCCGAAAAAAAGAAAAAAAATCGCCGGATTTGGCTCTTTCCTGGAGTCTTTTTAATGAAAAAAAATATAGGCAGTGGTCACCGTGTCACTCTTACCACGGTGTTGGCTTTGTGTTGTTTATCCTATGCTACGAATGTATTGGCCTGGCAACAAGAATATGTTGTCGAGGAAGCACCGGGCGAAACGCAGGATCGATATACCTGGGACAGTAGTCACCAACCAAGTTATAACGATATTCTCGCCGAACGGATTAGTTCTTCTTTTACCTCCCAAAACCAGGAGGGGCTGTTGCTCGTTTCTGGTAACGATAGTATGAAAACTGATAGCTCACTTTTGGGGATCGGTTGGAATATCAATTTGCCTGGAAATGTCACCACCGGGCCGACTGCAAAGTACAGATGGGATGGCTCTTCAACTGGGGTTTATAACGAATACGGTGATTCGGCAAATGCCTCACGATTTAATGATCAACTTTGGCATGCCAGCGTTTCTACTGTGGGCTGGCGGTTGGATTCGTCCCTTGGCTATCTGCGCCCGTGGGCACAGGTAAGCTATAACCATCAGTACGGTGAAAACTTATGGAAAGCCCAGTCAGGGATGAGAGCGAATGTTGCGTCGGGCCAGGATAGCAATTGGATGGATATCACCGTCGGTGCGGATATACCCATTGGCAAAAATATGGAGGCGTTTGCTTCTATGTCACAGGCCGAAGGGTTAACGACGGGTGAGGCCTATCTTTATAATGTTGGCGTCAGTGCGAAGTTTTGATCATTAATTTAACCTTGAGTGTGAACGCTTAACATTTAATAGTCAGCATTTACGCCATTTATATTGATAGTAATGACTAACTGTTCACCGAATTAATATAACACCCAGGCCATTCATTCCCTCTCAGTGGCATTTCATTCCGGCATGAGTGCATCTCATGCCGTTTTCTCCTGGAATAAAATGCACTTCGTTATTCTTAGCGGCAGAAGATTTCTCTTAAATTTTGCGGACATCTGCCATGAATAATTCCAACTACAACCGTACTCGCTGGTTAACCCTGATCGGTACCATCATTACTCAGTTCGCACTAGGTTCTGTTTATACCTGGAGTCTGTTCAATAGCGCGCTGTCGCAAAAACTGGGCGAGCCAATCAGCCAGGTGGCGTTCTCCTTTGGTTTGTTAAGCCTTGGTCTAGCGATTTCTTCCTCTGTTGCGGGCAAACTGCAAGAACGTTTTGGCGTTCGCAACGTCACGATGGCTGCGGGCGTGCTGTTGGGTGTCGGTTTCTTCCTGACCGCTCACTCCGATAACCTGCTGATGTTATGGTTGAGCGCGGGTGTGTTGGTGGGCCTGGCTGATGGCGCAGGTTACTTAATCACGCTCTCTAACTGCGTGAAGTGGTTCCCGGAGCGTAAAGGCCTGATTTCCGCATTTGCCATTGGTTCATACGGCCTTGGAAGCTTAGGTTTCAAATATATCGACAGTCATTTGCTGGCGACCGTGGGCCTCGAAAGCACCTTTATGATTTGGGGTGGGCTGGCAATGGTGATGATTCTGTTCGGTTCAATGCTGATGAAAGATGCGCCATTGCAGGAAGTGAAAACAGTGAACGGCGTGGCTGAAAAAGATTACACATTGGCAGAATCTATGCGCCAACCACAGTATTGGATGCTGGCAATTATGTTCCTGACTGCCTGCATGAGTGGTTTGTATGTGATTGGTGTGGCAAAAGATATCGCGCAGGGTATGGTGCATTTGACTGCTGAATCTGCGGCTAACGCGGTGACTGTTATCGCCATTGCTAACCTGAGCGGTCGTTTGGTTTTGGGTATTCTGTCCGATAAAATGGCCCGAATCCGCGTTATCACTATCGGCCAGGTTATTTCTTTAGTCGGTATGGCAGCACTGCTGTTTGCCCCACTCAACGAAGTGACTTTCTTTGCCGCGATCGCTTGTGTGGCATTTAACTTTGGCGGCACCATCACCGTTTATCCATCACTGGTCAGTGAGTTCTTTGGTCTGAATAACCTGACTAAAAACTACGGTGTGATTTACTTAGGGTTTGGTATTGGCAGTATCTGTGGTTCGATTATCGCATCCGTCTTCGGCGGCTTTTATGTCACCTTCTGCGTCATCTTCGCGCTGCTGATTTTGTCGCTGGCGATTTCCACGACTATTCGCCAACCAGCACGAGAAGTACTGCAAGAAGCTCACGCCTGATAGCGAGCCATTAATGCCGCAAACCATGCCGCCGGGACGTTATACGGCGGCATCATTAATAGTGAGATCCCCTGTTCGATAATGCTTTGTGCCTGAATCCTTAACGTCTCATTCCCCCGTTGCAATCCTGTCAGCTGAATACGTTTTTCAATCAGATAGACACGGGCGAAATGCGGGTCATAACGTAAAATTTCACGCGTGTTATCAATGATGTCGGCGAGTTTAATGGTTTGTGCTTCGCAACTGGCATTGGCGGTATGCAGGAAATGGGCGCGTTTACGATTCAGACGGTTGGCGCCAGGGTGCTGTTCGGGATTCGTGACCATGGCGACAAGTGCTGCGACGTCTGGCCCAAAGTGCTCCTGAATATCAATAATCGTGCTGCCAGTATCTTCTACCGTGTCGTGTAGCCAGGCTGCAGCAAGCATCTCCTCGACTGGCGATACGCTTCTGACCAGTTCTACTACGGCAGCAGGATGAACAATGTACGGTTCCAGAGTATACTTGCGGCGTTGATCGCAAGCTGCATGCGCCTTCGTGGCATATCGGCGTGCGCGTTCTTCCAGTGACAACATGATTCCCCCTTCGCATCACCTGTAATAACTCATATTTCCCACAACCTGGCTGTGGCGTCTATTTATTGTTCTGTCCCTTTAAAAGCGTAAATCAGGCTTGAGATATGTAAACTACGTGGCGGATCTCGTTTTTTGACGATACATTTTGTCAACCCTGTGCTCTACTATTTCGCGTCAAAAAACGACTAAGAATCGTCCTTATTCGAACTTAATTTTTCATTGCTCAGAATTTTATAAGTTAAGGGGAGTCTGAGTGATGCTTATGACATTTCTTCTTTTGCACCATTTCTTCGGACAACTGCATGAATTACGTTAAATCGATGACCCAGCAGAAGCTCTGCATTCTGTTAGCGGTATACATCGGGCTATTTTTAAATCTTTCGGTTTTTTATCATCGTTTTGAAGGATTCATCCAGCAATTTAGTGGCTTGAAAGCGTTAGCCATGATGACCGAAATAGTGGCATGTGTGCTGGTCACCTTCTTTTTACTCCGTATGCTATCGCTGTTTGGCCGCACGGTTTGGCGAGTTCTCGCCTCAGTGATTGTGGTGTGTTCTGTCGCTGCAAGCTATTACATGACGTTACTTAACGTCGTGATAGGCTACGGGATTATTGCTTCGGTGATGACCACCGACATCGACCTTTCTAAAGAAATTGTCGGCTACCAGTTCGTCATGTGGATGATTTTGGTCAGTGTTATCCCGCTGGCGCTAATTTGGGGCAGCAACACGCGTGACACGTTACTGCATCAGTTAAAAACACCGGGTCATCGCATCAAGAATGTGGCTATTGTGCTACTGGCTGGGCTGATGGTTTGGGCGCCGTTGCGTTACCTTGATAAACAACAAAATCGTACTGAGAAACGCTCTACCGTTGATTTGCCAAGCTATGGCGGCGTGGTTGCTAACTCCTATTTGCCCTCAAACTGGGTTTCCGCTTTAGGTCTTTTTGCCTGGGCTCAGGCCGATGAATCGACAGATAACAACTCGCTGATAAACCCTGCAAAGAAGTTTACTTATGTCGCTCCCAAAGAGCTGGATGATACCTATGTCGTGTTTGTGATTGGCGAAACGGCTCGCTGGGATCACATGGGTATTTTCGGTTATGAGCGTGATACCACACCAAAACTTGCCAATGAGAAAAACCTCGTCGCTTTCCGCGGTGAATCTTGTGATACCGCAACTAAGCTTTCGCTGCGCTGTATGTTTGTGCGCGAAGGCGGAGCGGAAGACAACCCGCAACGGACTTTAAAAGAACAAAACGTGTTTGCCGTACTCAAGCAACTTGGTTTTAGCTCCGACCTGTTTGCGATGCAAAGTGAATTGTGGTTCTACGGCAACACCATGGCTGATAACTTCTCTTATCGTGAGCAAATTGCTGCTGAGCCACGTAACACAGGCAAGCAAGTCGACGATATGTTGCTGGTTGAGGAGATGAAGCGTTCGGTTGATAAGCATCCCAACGGCAAGCATCTGATCGTGCTGCACACCAAAGGTTCGCACTTCTCTTACGTGCAACGCTATCCACGCAGCTTCGCTAAATGGGCTCCTGAGTGCGTCAGTATTGATTCAGAGTGCAGTAAAGAGCAGTTGATTAACGCATTCGATAACTCAATCCTCTATACCGATACGGTGCTGGATAATGTGATTTCCCAGTTGCGTGATAAGCGGGCGATTATTTTCTACGCCTCGGATCATGGTGAATCCATCGATGAGAAGAAGCACCTGCACGGTACGCCACGTGAAATGGCGCCACCGGAGCAATTCCGTGTTCCGCTGTTAGTGTGGGCTTCAGATAAGTATCTGGAAAACCCAGACCGGGCGCGTGAGTTTGAGCACATGCAAGAACAAGCGAAAATGAAAGTGGCGCACCGTCATGTTGAGCTGTATGACACGATTATGGGTTGCCTGGGATACACGTCGCCGGACGGCGGTATTAACCAGAATAACAACTGGTGTCATGTGCCGCAGAAGGCTGCGCAGTAACTTTTTCGCCAAATCTGCTGGAAATTGAATCAAACGGACATAATTTTAGGTTTCAGGGATTGACGGTTAAAACGGTGCGCAGTACTATGCGCTCCGCATTCGGCGAGTAGCGCAGCTTGGTAGCGCAACTGGTTTGGGACCAGTGGGTCGGAGGTTCGAATCCTCTCTCGCCGACCAAATTTAGAAAAAGCCAACCTTCGGGTTGGCTTTTTTGCATCTGGAGTTTATAGAGGATGAGAATCTCCGAAGGAGGTTTGAGCCGAGCGCAGCGAGACAACGTTGCTGTAGCAACGGCCCGCAGGGCGCGTCACGCAGTGACAAGTTATCCTCTCTCGCCGACCAAATTTAGAAAAGACCAACCCTCGGGTTGGTCTTTTTGCATCTGAAGTTTGAGTTGGTAGAGGATCAGAATCCCCAAAGTCGGGTTTCTGTCGCTGTTTACGTTGTATCAGCCTCGTGTGGACGATTTTGTGACATTTTCCATTGTATTTTGTTATGGAAAATCGTGGGTTAATACCCTATTGCTTATGTTTTATACCAGCATGATTCGCTGTAAGAGACATGGATCACAAAACATATCGTTCAGATAATCAGCATTCGGCAAGAAATATTACAGAATTTGCACAACCGAATGCAGCTGCTGTATGCCTCTCAGGCAGTGTAATAATCTGGGAACATGGCAGTAGCATAAATTTCCCTGCTGGAAATAGAGTGGCTGGCTTTTTTTTAACTTTGTTCGCCGTTTCTCACCTCGGTTGTAAATCCCCGTTACCTATATTGACGTTTTACTCATCTATTGACAGATTGTAGGGCGTGAGGGGCAAATTATGGACAGTCTGCACTACCACACAGCTAGCCTGGCGAAAGGAACCCCTGGCCTCACTATCGCCTCCGGGCACACCGAACGGACCGCATTCATATAACAAAGGTCTAACGGATAAAAACAACACGACATATGTCCCAATAGATTTCTTGTTTCAGCGTGATGGCAATCAAACGAATCACCGAGAGCTTACGTGGGTAAGTGACGGCGTGAGTCAACGCTATCAACAAAGCTGTGGCAAGAAAGATGAAGGGAACATCACAACGGAGCAGAAGAATGAGTCTTTCCTTTAAGAAGTCAGGGATGCTGAAATTTGGTCTGAGCCTGGTGGCCCTGACCGTAGCAGCTAGCGTTCAGGCAAAAACCCTGGTTTATTGCTCAGAAGGTTCCCCAGAAGGTTTTAACCCTCAGCTGTTCACCTCTGGTACTACGTACGATGCCAGCTCAGTGCCAATTTATAACCGTCTGGTTGAGTTCAAAATCGGCACCACCGAAATCATCCCAGGTCTTGCTGAAAAGTGG
Source organism: Buttiauxella sp. (assembly GCA_035271785.1). Lineage (GTDB taxonomy): Bacteria > Pseudomonadota > Gammaproteobacteria > Enterobacterales > Enterobacteriaceae > Buttiauxella. Next base: position 1,670 of record DATERH010000104.1, on the reverse strand, counting down.
GAAGTGAGTGCTGACGGTAAAACTTACACCTTCCATCTGCGCCAGGGCGTGAAATGGCAGGACAACAAAGATTTCAAACCAACGCGTGACTTAAATGCTGACGACGTTGTGTTCTCGTTTGATCGCCAGAAAAATGCAAATAACCCGTACCATAAAGTTTCTGGTGGCAGCTACGAATACTTTGAAGGCATGGGTCTTTCTGACCTGATCAGCGAAATCAAGAAAGTGGACGACAAAACCGTTCAGTTCGTACTGACGCGTCCAGAAGCACCGTTCCTTGCTGACCTTGCAATGGACTTCGCCTCTATTCTGTCCAAAGAATACGCGGACAACATGATGAAAGCCGGCACGCCGGAAAAAACTGACCTGAACCCAATCGGTACCGGTCCGTTCCAGCTGCTGCAATACCAGAAAGACTCGCGCATCCTGTACAAAGCGTTCCCAGGTTACTGGGGTACTAAGCCACAGATCGACCGTCTGGTGTTCTCTATCACTCCAGATGCTTCTGTGCGTTACGCCAAACTGCAGAAAAACGAGTGCCAGGTTATGCCATACCCGAACCCGGCTGATATCGCTCGTATGAAGCAAGATAAGAGCATCAACCTGATGGAACAGGCTGGCCTGAATGTGGGTTATCTGTCCTTCAACACCGAGAAGAAACCGTTTGATGATGTGAAAGTACGTCAGGCGCTGACTTATGCGGTGAACAAAGAATCGATCATCAAAGCGGTTTATCAGGGCGCAGGTTCTGCGGCTAAAAACCTGATCCCACCAACCATGTGGGGCTACAACGATGACGTGAAGGATTATACCTACGATCCTGAAAAGGCGAAGGCGCTGCTGAAAGAATCCGGCCACGCTGACGGCTTCACTGTTGATCTGTGGGCTATGCCTGTACAACGTCCATACAACCCGAACGCTCGCCGTATGGCTGAGATGATTCAGGCTGACTGGGCGAAAGTCGGCGTCACCGCCAAAATCGTCACCTACGAGTGGGGTGAGTACCTGAAACGCGCCAAAGCGGGCGAACACCAGGCTGTAATGATGGGCTGGACCGGCGACAATGGGGACCCGGATAACTTCTTCGCCACCCTGTTCAGCTGCGCTGCGGCGAAAGATGGTTCCAACTACTCTCGCTGGTGCTACAAGCCGTTTGAAGAGCTGATCCAACCTGCGCGTGCGGCAGAAGACCACAACAAACGTATCGAGCTGTACAAGCAAGCTCAGGTAGTGATGCATGACCAGGCTCCGGCACTGATCGTTGCTCACTCCACGGTATACGAGCCAGTACGCAAAGAAGTGAAAGGTTACGTGGTTGACCCATTGGGCAAACACCACTTTGAGAACGTGTCAGTAGAATAATAAGTACAGATAGCCCCTCTCTTCGGCGACTGTTGCCCACTAACCGTGGATAAGCGACAGCAATGCCGGGGAGAGGGACTTAATATTTGTGATTTGTGAGTAATACAGACTGATTATCGCAAGCTTTTCAGTCACTACAGAGAATCCGGGTTATGTTGCAGTTCATCCTCCGACGTCTGGGGTTAGTTATCCCCACGTTTATCGGTATTACCCTTCTTACCTTCGCTTTCGTCCATATGATCCCCGGTGACCCGGTGATGATAATGGCCGGTGAGCGCGGTATCTCTCCTGAACGTCATGCTCAGTTG
>DATERH010000103.1:0-5735 GCA_035271785.1 Buttiauxella sp. | reverse complement strand
TGGTAGCCAAAATCCTTCATGACAACAGCAATGCGGTAGCTTCAGGCACCCATTAAGAGAGACGTTATGCAAGATAAGGCGGCGTATACGCCACCCAGTCTGCTACTTGCGACGCTCGCGCTGTCGCTGGCAACTTTCATGCAGGTACTGGACTCGACCATTGCAAACGTCGCATTGCCGACGATTGCCGGTAATCTGGGTGTCAGCGCGGACCAAGGTACATGGGTTATCACCTCGTTTGCAGTGTGTAACGCTATTGCTTTGCCGCTCACGGGTTGGTTTACCCGGCGCTTTGGGCAACTGAAATTGTTCATCGGCTCGGTGCTGATGTTTACCCTCACCTCATTCCTGTGCGGGTTCGCTCATAGCATGACGGAGTTGATTATTTTCCGCGCCATGCAGGGTTTTTTCGCAGGGCCAATGTTCCCGATGTGCCAGACACTGTTGCTGGTCATCTTCCCTCCCATGAAACGCGGTATGGCGTTAGCACTGCTGTCGATGGTGACCGTGGTCGCTCCGATAGTTGGGCCAATTACTGGCGGCTGGATTACCGATAACTACTCCTGGCCGTGGATTTTTTACATCAACGTGCCGATAGGCATTTTTGCCTCGATTGTGGTCTGGACACAAATGCGTGGGCGCGAAGAAACCACAACTACAGCGCCGATTGACTATATCGGCATCGGTTTGCTGGTGATCGGTGTTGGGCTGCTGCAAGTGGTGCTGGACAAGGGCAACGATCTTGATTGGTTTGCCTCACCAGAAATTATCATCATGTCGGTGATTTCAGTGATTGGCCTGGTGGCTTTTGTCATTTGGGAATTGGGCGAACGCCATCCAATTGTGAATTTACGTCTGTTTAAAGAACGCAACTTTGCGATTGGAACTACAGCTTTGATGTTGGGATATGCGGCTTTCTTTGCCATCAACATTATCCTGCCGCAATGGCTACAAACACAGATGGGTTACACCGCTATCTGGGCCGGCCTTGCCGCGGCACCAATGGGCTTCCTGCCACTGTTACTTACGCCGATTGTCGGCCGTTATGCCAGCAAAGTGGATCTACGAATTCTGGCGTCGATGTCGTTCCTGATAATGGGTGCGTCGTGCCTGTTCCGTGCACAGTTCAATACCAACGTAGATTTCCGCACTATCGCTGAAGTGCAGATGTTTATGGGCATTGGCGTAGCATTCTTCTTTATGCCGTTAACAACGATAGTGTTGTCGAACCTTCAAGGTGCTGAAGTGGCGGAAGGTTCAGGTTTAGCCACGTTCTTCCGTGTATTGGGAGGCTCATTTGCCTCGTCACTGACGACCTGGATTTGGTCACGCCGTGAAGTATTTCACCATGCAAATCTGACCGAGAGCGTGTCGATTTATAACCCGTCTGCGGTTGATTATCTGGAGAAAATGGGTGGCACGACACAGCAGCATCTGGCGTTTGTCGATAGAACCATCGAGCAGCAGGCCTACATGATGTCCACCATCGACTACTTCTGGATTCTGGGATGGGGTTTTATGGGGCTGATTGTGATTATTTGGTTCGCTCGCCCGCCGTTCATTCGTTCAGGCGCACCTGGTGCGCCTGCTGCGGGACATTAAATCAAACTGGCGGGACTCCCCGCCAGATTTAATTTTTAGACTGACTCACCTGCCGCTTCCACAGGAATATCCTGCAACGTACGCTCAAAGCTGCGCAGACGTTTGTAGATAGACATCAGCTCAACCAATGTCGTCCAGGAGTTAATCAAGTACTGGAATGAACCGCGCACCTGGCCAAATACGTTTGTGATTTGCGTCATTAGACCCAGGGTAATGGTTCCGGCAACAATCGATGGGAACAGCAAGAACAAGCCGAATACGTTATCAACCTGCAGGTAGAGAATACGTGCAATGTTGAAATACATGTAATGGAAGTACAGGCGGAAATAGTTTCTGCGCACACCATCAAACAGCTCTTTAACCGTTGGTGGTGAGGCGCGGGATGCATCGTCCTCGCCATATACCAGTTCTTTACGATAAGCCGCTTCTACACGCTGATTTTTAAATTCAAGGCCGGGTAATTTAATCCCCACCACAGCCAACAAACCAGTCCCCAATATTGACCAGATAATGGCGGCAATCACCAGCCCGTAAGGGATGTGTCCGACAATCGGCAAATCAGGAACATGCGCAGAAAGAGTCACCAGCACTGGCAGGAAAGCGATTAACGTCATAATCGCGTTAATAAAACTGACGCCCATATCTTCCAGAGTTGAGGCAAAACGCATGGTATCTTCTTGCACACGCTGCGCAGCACCTTCGATATTGCGCAACATTTGCCAGTTTTCCATATAGTATTCGTTCATTGCAGTACGCCACCGGAACACGTAGTGACTGACGAAGAAATTGTTCATCACGCCAACAATCACGGCAATCAGTGCAATTCCTAAGAATACACCTACCTCATGATAGAACTGCTCAATGGTGACTTTATGAGGTGAGCTGAGCGCGGTCTGAATTAAATCGTAGAACGGGGCATACCACGCATTCACCGCGACCCCAACTTCCACCAGGAACCAGGTCACGAAGACGATGAGTGAAGATCCAAGAATGGACCAGTATTGCCAACGGTGCGGGCTGTAGATAAACCAAAAAAGCGCAAACATGCCGACACATAAGGCGTAGTAGGCATAAAATACCACGTAACCCATCGACCAAAAACGGGCGGCGCTAATGGGTACCGCCCCCTTCACACCGGCAATATGCTCAAGCCAATTACCACCACCAGCCTGCCAGAAAATAACGGCGATCATCGCCCAAATAAAAGCCGACAGGAAAAATGCCGTAGGGCGTGGGAAAAACGATTTAAACATTACAACACTCCTGAAAACGCACTCTTATTGTTCTACCCAAAAAAATTCGAGTTGCATCGCGGCGGCAAGAGCACAAACCCCGAATCACTTACTACAGTAAGTGATTCGGGTGCGTGAACGCAGCCAACAAAGATGCAGCTTGAAGTATGACGGGTATATAACTATCCCGACTAAATAAGGCTCACTCGATGTTGTATCAAGAGATGTAAGGTTTATTGCTTCACCACTGTTCGATGATCTCTGCGGTAGATTTTACCCGCAGAGTATTTCCCGGAATCGTAAAGTTACGCCAGACATCGTTGTAATGCTCAATCAACACTTCGGCAAGCGCAGCCGGACGATTTGCTGTTGTATGCGCGTCTGCTGCGACAGTCATGGCATATCCGCGACTGGCTCCGTTTTTAATAGTAGCGTCCACGCAATAATCCGTTGCACAACCGCAGACCACAAATTCGTTAATCTGGTAGCGATTGAGGACCTCATCTAGCTCAGTTCGGTAAAACGCATCGCACGCTGTTTTAGTAACATAAAGCGCGTCTACGGGTCGTATTAATTCAGGTAAAATCTCAAACGCCGCTGTTCCCTGCTCCAACCCTTGCTCAGTATGTTGAATAAAAATGACTTTATCGGCGGCATTGATCAGTTGGTTAATACGTGCCGTGCAGATGTCCCGGTTAATACGAGGGGCTTCAAATACCCCATTTTGCATATCAATAACCATCAGTGCACGTTGGTCAGTCATGATTAAGCTCTCACTAAACGAGGAATGCAGGAGCGTAACACAGACCTATTTTGGCTTTAAACTGTATAAAGCTTAGGCTCGCCTTCGGGCCGGGTTTTGAATCGACGATGCAACCATAAGTATTGCTCCGGTGCGCGCATAATTTCGCCTTCGATCTTACGATTCATGTACTCAGCAGCTGCCTGTTCGTCATCCCGCGGATAATCACTAAACTCGGGCCCAATAACGAGTTGATAGCCTGTGCCATCTTTTTTGCGGATTAGTACGATAGTCAGAATCGCGGGTTTTGCCAGACGAGCAATGGTGTAGGTTCCGTTAGTGGTCGCTGCGTGTTGCACGGCAAAAAATGACGCAAATGAACTACCTTTAGGACCGTAATCCTGATCGGGCGCAAACCAGACCGCTTCGCCAGCCTTAAGAGCCTTCACCATGCCTTTCAAATTCCGGCGATCGAGCATGGCCTTATTGGAACGCGAACGTCCCCGCGTTTGAATAAACTCCATCGCTTTGTTGTTGTGCGGTCGGTACATTGCCATCATCGGACGGCAAAGCCCCATCACACGACCACCCAGTTCCAACGACATAAAATGTACACCGATGGCCATCACGCCCTGCCCTTTATCACAAGCTGCAGTGATATTTTCAAGGCCACTGACTTCGAACCACTTACGCACTCGTGCATCTGACCAGAACCAAGCCATGCCAGTTTCAATTAAGCCCATACCGAGTGACGAGAAATTTTGCATCACGATGGCATCAATCTGCGCATCGGTGTAGTGCGGGAAACACAATTTAAGGTTCTGGCGGGCAATCGAAACCCGACGTTTGAGGAAACGCATAGATGTGCGACCAATGACGTCGCCCATTCTCAGTAGTACAGGGTACGGTAATTGCACCCACAGCCATAAAATAGCCAGACCAAACCAAGTCAGCCAATAGCGAGGGTGGAGGAGTTCAGTTTGAAAGTGCGGTTTACTAGACATTTTCAGCTTCTGTATGCGTTATTTGTGTGTATCGCATAAAGAAGTCACTCATTAGCGGTACAACGTAGTTCTCGTACTATGACGCCACAAGGCAGTAATAGTTGCGACACTGTGTTCAGCGTGACTCTGATAATACGCATTTTCTGATCAAGCCACGTATAGATGTTGTCATTTTTTTTACGTATTTCGCTTAATTGTGTAAGGATTAGGAGTTATACGTACAGAATCGTTCAAAAAACGGTCGATGTGAATCTAATCTACCTACTGCGCCGCAGCTGTGAACTGTGGTTCCGTACTAAACAAAAATGCCCTTGAAATGCCGCGTTACGCTTTTTCTTCCCACAATCCTCATTTTCCACGTTTGCGTAGCGCCATAGAGTAGTATAAATACGATCAATATCGCTCCACTCCGTTTAATGGGTTACCCGCGTTGAAAATTCGTCTACCGAGTCTCGCAGCACTCGTCATTGCTGCGCTGCCAATTTTGAGTTTTGCACAAACTTCTCCCGATCCTGTTTTTGCTTCGGAAATAGCAGATCGTTATGCCAATCATATTTATTACGGAAGCGGTGCTACAGGCATGGCAATGGTGGTGATTGATGGTAACCAGCGCGTTTTCAGAAGCTTTGGTGAGACCAGACCTGGCAATAACATTCGCCCGCAACTTGACTCGGTTATCCGCATTGCATCGCTGACCAAACTCATGACCAGTGAAATGCTGGTGAAAATGTTGGATCAGGGTAAGGTTCAGCTTAATGATCCATTAAGCAAATATGCCCCTAGCGGAGCCAGAGTCCCAACTTACAATGGCAACCCCATTACACTGGTGAACTTGGCAACGCACACTAGTGCATTACCTCGTGAACAACCAGGCGGTGCTGCACATCGAACAGTGTTTACCTGGCCGACGCGTGACCAACGCTGGAATTGGCTCGCCAATGCAAGTTTAAAAAACGCACCGGGTACGGTTGCCTCTTATTCGAATCTCGCATTCGATCTTCTCGCCGATGCGTTGGCTCGTGCTGCAGGTAAACCTTATCCTCAGTTGTTCGAAGAACAAATCACCCGCCCATTGGGTATGAAGGACACCACATTTACCCCTTCACCGGACCAATGCAAGCGCCTGATGGTGGCAGAAAAAGGTGCCAGCCCTTG
>DATERH010000102.1:0-22097 GCA_035271785.1 Buttiauxella sp. | reverse complement strand
GGCTTACTTGATATTTACAGTCCCTTACTCAATATATCCATTGAAGATTTTGCTGAGCTGGTGGAGAAAGAAAGTTTACGTCGTCTGCCGATTGAGACACGGTTATTTCACAAGTTATCTACAAAACATAGGCTTGCTTACATAGAGGCAGTCAGTGATTTGACGCCGTCCGCCAGTGATTTTCCGGTATGGGAATATTACTACCGTTGCCGCCTGATTCAGGATTATATCAGTGGAATGACGGACCTGTTTGCCTGGGATGAATATCGTCGCCTGATGGCTGTGGAATAATCGAAGTCGATGGGTTTTGTAAAGACGGACAATAAATATTTACGTTTTCCAGTAACTTATCGACGGAACTTAGTGCCTTATTTGCCACTCTATATTGGCCTACACACTCATTTTGCGTGGCTTATTAACTTGAGATTTAAATCGATGAAAAAAACTACTTTAGCAATGAGCGCGCTGGCTCTGAGTTTGGGTTTGGCGCTGAGCCCTGTATCTGCAATTGCAGCAGAAACCGCTTCTTCCGCATCCGCGTCGCAACCTCTTCCAAGCCTTGCGCCTATGTTGGAAAGAGTGATGCCTTCAGTGGTGAGCATCAATGTTGAAGGAAGTACGACCATTAACACGCCACGTATGGGGCGTAACTTCCAGCAATTCTTTGGTGATAACTCACCATTCTGCCAGGAAGGTTCACCATTCCAGAGCTCCCCGTTCTGCCAGGGCGGCCAGGCTGACGACGGCTCGCAAGGTCAGGGTGGCGCTCAGCAACAGAAGTTTGCCGCACTGGGCTCTGGTGTCATTATTGATGCAGCGAAAGGCTATGTTGTAACCAACAACCACGTTGTTGATAATGCAACAAAAATTCAGGTCTCATTGAGTGATGGTCGCAAGTTTGAGGCGAAAGTCGTGGGTAAAGATCCACGTTCTGATATTGCGCTGCTGCAGTTGCAGGATCCGAAAAACCTGACCGCTATTAAGATGGCCGATTCCGATGCACTGCGCGTTGGCGATTACACCGTCGCAATCGGTAATCCATATGGCCTGGGCGAAACAGTGACTTCTGGTATTGTTTCAGCGTTGGGTCGTAGTGGCCTGAACATTGAAAACTATGAAAACTTTATCCAGACCGATGCGGCAATCAACCGGGGTAACTCTGGTGGTGCACTGGTTAATTTGAACGGTGAGCTTATCGGGATTAACACCGCGATTCTGGCACCGGATGGCGGTAACATTGGTATCGGCTTTGCTATCCCAAGCAACATGGTCAAGAACCTCACCGCACAGATGGTGGAGTTCGGCCAGGTTCGTCGTGGCGAGTTGGGGATTATGGGTACCGAGCTGAACTCTGAGCTGGCCAAAGCGATGAAAGTCGACGCTCAACGTGGCGCATTTGTCAGCCAGGTGATGCCAAACTCTTCAGCTGCGAAAGCGGGTGTGAAGGCGGGTGATGTGGTGGTTTCCATGAATGGTAAAGCTATTAGTAGCTTCGCTGCACTGCGTGCTGAAGTCGGTTCTATGCCGGTTGGTAGTAAACTGACTCTTGGCTTGCTGCGTGATGGCAAACCGGTTTCGGTAAACCTGGAACTGCAACAAAGCAGCCAGAATCACGTCGACTCCGCAACCATCTTTACCGGTATTGAAGGTGCTGAAATGAGCAACCGCAGCGGCAAAAATGAGAAAGGGGTTATCGTTAATAACGTGAAAGCGAATACCCCTGCTGCGCGTATTGGCCTGAAAAAAGGTGACATCATCATTGGTGTGAACCAGCAGCCAGTCAATAACATTGCTGAGTTGCGTAAAATTCTTGACGCTAAACCGTCAGTAATGGCGCTGAACATTCAGCGTGGTGATACTACTATCTATCTATTGATGCAGTAATCGACACCGAGTTACTCTCAAAACCATCAGGGTCGCGTTATGCGACCCTTTTTTGTGAGCTTTTCCACAACTCCATACTCTCCATCAGCGCTTTGTGCATTTGCACAATGCCGCGGCGATTCAACTCGCCTATGCTAGGCCATTAGCACGACTCAGGAGGACGCATGGCTGGCTGGCATCTTGATACCAAAATGGCGCAGGACATTGTGGCGCGCACCATGACCATCATTGATACCAATATCAACGTGATGGATGCGCGTGGACGGATTATTGGTAGCGGTGATAAAGAACGTATTGGTGAATTGCACGAAGGTGCATTGCTTGTGCTATCTCAGGGACGTGTTGTTGATATTGATGACGCTGTAGCCCGGCATCTGCACGGGGTGCGACAGGGTATCAACCTTCCCTTGCGCATCGAGGGTGAAATCGTTGGTGTGATTGGTTTGACGGGGGAGCCGAGTTCACTGCGCAAGTACGGTGAGCTGGTGTGTATGACCGCCGAGATGATGCTTGAGCAATCTCGTTTGATGCACCTGCTGGCCCAAGACAGTCGCTTACGCGAAGAGTTGGTCATGAATTTAATCCAGGCAGAAGAGAATACGCCTGCGCTGAGTGAATGGGCGCAGCGTTTGGGAATCGACCTGAATCAGCCTCGTGTGGTTGCGGTGGTGGAAGTCGACAGTGGCCAGCTCGGGGTCGAGAGTGCGATGGAAGAGCTGCAACAGTTGCAAACCGCACTGACCACACCTGAGCGGAACAACCTGATTGCGATTGTGTCGTTAACGGAAATGGTCGTGTTGAAACCCGCGCTCAACCAATTTGGCCGTTGGGATGCAGAAGATCACCGTAAACGTGTTGAGCAGTTGATTAGCCGCATGAAAGAAAATGGTCAGTTGCGCTTTCGCGTTGCGTTAGGAAATTATTTTACTGACTCTGGCAGCATCGCTCGTTCGTATCGTACCGCTCGTACCACCATGATGGTCGGCAAGCAACGTATGCCGGAAAACCGCGCCTATTTTTATCAGGATTTGATGTTGCCGGTGCTGTTGGATAGTTTGCGCGGTGGCTGGCAAGCCAACGAACTGGCGCGTCCGTTGGCTCGTCTGAAATCAATGGATAACAACGGGCTATTACGCCGCACGCTCAGCGCATGGTTTCGTCATAATGTACAACCATTAGCTACGTCCAAAGCGTTGTTTATTCATCGTAATACGCTTGAGTATCGGCTGAACCGAATCTCTGAACTAACAGGTTTGGATTTAGGGAATTTTGACGATCGATTGTTGCTGTATGTGGCTTTGCAGTTGGACGAGCAGAGATAAAAAACGGTGGATGATGTTGCGTCATCCACCCGTTACGAACACAGGACTTTATTTACCGCGGGTTAGCTTATCCAGATCAGATTCAATTTCACTGATCTTATGAGCAACCACAGACTCCAGATGGCGGAGATCGTCGAGAATTTTGCGTTTCAGATCGACTTCAGTACGATCGCGTTGGCAAAGTTGATCTAATTCATCAATCACATAACGCAGGTTTGGGCTGATTTCCTGCACTTCTTTGTAACCCTGGCCTACGCCATCGGCAACGACAGTTTTACGCTGGCGTGGATATTTAAACTTCACGCTTTTGGCAAAAAACTCGCCTTTATCCTTCTGGAAATAGATTTTCAGGATATCGTTGTTGGCTTCCTGCCGGAGGCTATAACGATCGATTTCATCAGGATTGGTAATACCCAGACTTTTCAAGTTATCGTACATAGTGTTACCTTTTCGATATCATTAACCCATATACCCGTCATTCTTCAAGTGGCCTCTTTGTTGGCTGCATTTACTCGCCAGAATTACTTAGTTTACTAAGCTCATCGGGACTCATTCATTTGCCGCCGCGATGCAACTTGAATTATTTAAGATATGATAATCAACGGAAAATTCCCTTTCCGCTAGTCCCGGATGCCAAAAAGACGGGTTATCCCGCCTTTTAAACATTTATATTTAGTCGATAGTGCGAAGCAGTTCGTTGATGCCCACTTTGCCGCGGGTTTTGGCGTCTACTTTTTTCACAATAACGGCGCAGTACAGGCTGTACTTACCATCTTTGGATGGCAGGTTACCGGAAACGACAACGGAGCCTGCCGGTACGCGACCATAATGCACTTCACCTGTTTCACGGTCATAAATACGCGTGCTTTGACCGATGTAAACGCCCATGGAAATAACAGAACCTTCTTCAACGATAACGCCTTCCACAACTTCTGAACGCGCGCCGATAAAGCAGTTATCTTCAATGATGGTTGGGTTAGCCTGCAGTGGCTCCAGAACACCACCGATACCCACGCCACCAGACAGGTGAACGTTTTTACCAATCTGCGCGCAAGAACCCACGGTTGCCCAGGTATCAACCATCGAGCCTTCATCAACGTATGCGCCGATGTTGACATAAGACGGCATCAGAACGGTGTTACGTGCGATGAATGCGCCCTGGCGTACTGCCGCTGGTGGCACAACGCGGAAACCTTCTTTCTGGAAGCGTGCTTCGTCATAGTTGGCGAATTTCATCGGCACTTTATCGAAGTAGCGGCTTTCTGCGCCATCAATAACCTGGTTGTCATTGATACGGAAAGAGAGCAGAACGGCTTTTTTCAGCCATTGGTGGGTAACCCACTGACCATCAATTTTTTCGGCAACGCGCAGCGCACCGCTGTCGAGCAGGGATATGACCTGGTTTACCGCTTCACGAGTAACGGTATCAGCATTTGCCGGAGTGATTTCGGCGCGGCGTTCGAAAGCGGTTTCAATTACGTTTTGTAGCTGCTGCATTAAAATTTTCCTGTACTAAAGGGTAAAAAATTAAAAAGATTGTTATTTATCGTTTGGATTAAGGGCCGCTGTCAACCGTTGCTGTACTTCCAGTTGCAACTCATCATTAAGAGCACGCCGGTCGGCGGTGGCTATTATAAATAAATCTTCTACTCGCTCACCAATTGTCGTGATTCTTGCACCATAAAGCGAGATCCCAAGATCGGCAAATACGGCCCCTACTTGAGCCAGCAAACCGGGCTGATCTAAAGCAATCAGCTCCAGGAATGTGCGTCTGTCGGTATGCGTTGGCAGGAAATTCACTTCGGTATCGACAGTAAAATGGCGCAGTTTTGCTGATTGGCGGCGTGGTTGAGGCTGCTGCCAAGTGGCTTGCGTGATGGCTTGTTCGAGACTTTGGCAAATAAACCCATGCCTGTCGGCAGAAAGCGGGCTGCCGTCGGGCTCCAGTACAATAAAGGTGTCCATTGCCATGCCGTCACGCGTGGTAAAGATTTGCGCGTCGTGAACGCTGAGATTGCGCCGGTCCAACTCCGCACAAACCGCAGCAAACAGGTGAGGACGGTCAGGGCTCCAGATGAAAATCTCAGTACCACCGCGAGTAGCCTGAGGGCTGAGCAAAATCATCGGTTTGTTGAGATCGTGTTTCAGTAAATGGCGAGCATGCCAGGCAATTTGATTTGGTGAATGGCGAACAAAATAGTTTGCCCGGCAACGACGCCAGATATTATGCAGCGCTTCTTCGTTGATGTTATCCATACGCAGCAACGCCAGTGCCTGCAACTGATGATGGCGCACACGTTCGCGCATATCCGGGCTGTTTTGCATCCCGCGACGTAGCTGTTTTTCAGTAGCAAAGTACAGTTCGCGCAACAAGCTCTGTTTCCAACTGTTCCACAAGGTTTCGTTAGTCGCACAGATATCCGCAACGGTTAGGCAAACCAAATAGCGTAGGCGGTTTTCAGTCTGCACTTCTTCGGCAAACTGCTTAATCACTTCCGGATCCTGAATATCGCGGCGCTGTGCTGTCACCGACATCAGCAAATGCTGGCGTACCAGCCAGGCGACGAGTTGTGTTTCTCGCGAATTCAGCCCATGGAGTTCCGCAAATTTTACAATGTCCTGCGCCCCGAGTACCGAGTGATCTCCACCACGACCTTTGGCGATGTCGTGGAATAGGGCTGCAATCAGAATCAGTTCGGGATGCGCCAGACGTGGCCACAAATCCACACATAAAGGATGTTTTTGACGAGTCTCTTCTTTGGCGAAACTTTCCAGTTTTAGCAGCACACGTATCGTGTGTTCATCAACGGTATAAGCGTGGAACAGGTCAAACTGCATCTGGCCGACGATATGCGACCACTGTGGCATATAGGCCCACAGCACACTGTGGCGGTGCATGGGCAGTAAAGCACGGCTAACGGCACCGGGGTGACGCAGGATAACGAGGAACAGTTCACGGGCCTCAGGAATGTAGCAAAGAGGTTGCTTGAGATGCCGACGGGCATGGCGCAAATGGCGCAGCGTGGTTGAATAAATGCCAGTGATATCCCGGTTGCGCACCATCATGTAAAACATGCGCAGAATCGCCTGCGGCTCGCGGATAAAAAGCGTTTCGTCGCGTAAATCGATGAGCGAGCCACGCAGTTGGAAGTCATCATCCAGAGGGCGTGGCTTTTCGCTGGCATCCAGTGCCAGAATCGCTTCGTCAAAAAGCTGCAATAACATCTGGTTAAGTTCACCCACACGTCGGGTCACGCGATAAAAATCTTTCATCATGTGTTCGACCGGCTGATTCCCTTCACCGGTATAATTCAGACGTTGGGCGACGCTGAGTTGTCGGTCGAATAACAAACGGTTGTCGTAGCGATTCACTTCAAGGTGCAGGGCAAAACGGATGCGCCACAGTAAATGCTGACACTCATCTAGCTCATTGCGTTCTGCTTCGGTTAAAAAGCCAAAGCCAACCATTTCGCTTAATGACGTTGCGCCAAAGTGGCGACGTGCAACCCATTGCAAGGTATGGATGTCACGCAGGCCACCGGGGCTACTTTTGATATCCGGTTCGAGGTTATAACTGGTGCCGTGATAACGTTGATGACGTTCGTTTTGCTCATCTATTTTAGCGGCAAAGAATTTCGCCGATGGCCAGAAACCATCGCTAAAAATGTGTTTTTGAAGCTCGAGGAATAGGGCAACATCGCCAATCAGCAAACGTGATTCAATCAGGTTCGTGGCCACTGTTAAGTCAGACAAACCTTCAAGTAAACACTCTTCAAGTGTACGCACGCTGTGTCCAACTTCTAGCTTTACATCCCACAGTAGCGTCAGCAACTCGCCAATTTTCTGGGCTTGTGATTCGGTCAGGCGTTTGCGGCTGAGGATCAGCAAATCAATGTCGGAAAGCGGATGCAGTTCCCCACGCCCATAACCCCCTACCGCGACCAGTGCCGTTTCAGCAGCATCGCCAAAGCCGTAACTTAGCCATAGTCGTTGTAGCAGTTGGTCGATAAATTCGGTGCGGGCATCCATCAGCTTTTCAGCTGAAATACCCTTGTCGAAAGCTTTCCCCAGCCATTGTTGGAAGAGATCGATACGGGCTTTTATCTGGCTGCATTGAAGCTCTGAATCAGGCCAACTGACGGGGTATTCAGGTTGCCCGGAAATCTCAGGAAGCATTGTGGTCGCGTACTGCTCGGGTAAACTCTGGGTCATGTCGCCATCCATAAAAAAAGCCGGCATAAGCCGGCTTCGATTGCTGACTTTCGTCAGGCGAATCACTCGTTATGCGAAATCACACTTGGGATGGTGTCATCTTTACGCAAAGTGAGAATTTCGCAGCCGTTATCTGTCACCACAATAGTATGCTCGTATTGTGCAGACAAGCTGCGATCTTTGGTTTTCACCGTCCAACCATCTTTCATGGTGCGAATGCGGTAATCACCGGAGTTCACCATTGGCTCGATGGTGAAAGTCATACCCGGTTGCAGCACCACGCCGCCGTCATCAGCGTCGTAATGCAGCACTTGTGGTTCTTCGTGGAATACACGGCCAATACCGTGTCCACAGTACTCACGCACCACAGAAAAACCTTCCGCTTCAACGAACTTTTGAATTGCCGCACCGAGGGTACGCAGGCGAATACCTGGTTTTACCATGCGCAATGACAAATACAGGCTTTCTTGAGTCACACGGCATAGGCGCTCACCCAGAATTGTTGACTTACCAACAATGAACATTTTTGAGGTGTCACCGTGGTATTCGTCTTTGATAACGGTAACGTCGATGTTGACGATATCACCATCTTTCAAGATTTTAGTGTCATCCGGGATGCCGTGGCAGACGACTTCGTTGATGGATATGCACACGGATTTTGGGAAACCGTGGTAGCCCAGACACGCTGAAACCGCTTGTTGATTGTTAACGATGTAATCGTTGCAAATACGATCCAATTCGCCAGTGCTGACGCCAGGTTGTACGTAGGGTTCAATCATTTCCAGTACTTCAGCGGCAAGTCTGCCCGCGACGCGCATTTTTGCAATTTCTTCAGGGGTTTTAATTGAGATAGCCATTCATTCGATCCGCTGGTGTCGTCAATATCGACAATAATTAAGCAAGTGTAGGTCATGTTATCAGGGCGGGCGATCAGTGCCAAATCGAGAATCCGTATGCACAGCATCAGCTAACAACTATTGGTGTCTGGGTCTGTTTTATGGTATAAAGCGCGCCGGACTTGTATTCCGATTTTTCGGGTACAGCCAACACTCTCACTTTGTGTAAATAACACACACGTATCGACACATATTCCGGGGTGCCCTTTGGGGTCGGTAATATGGGATACGTGGAGGCTTAACCCCAATTTACTTTATAGAGGTTTTAAACATGGCAACTGTTTCCATGCGCGACATGCTCAAGGCTGGTGTTCACTTTGGTCACCAAACCCGTTACTGGAACCCGAAAATGAAGCCTTTCATCTTCGGCGCTCGTAACAAAGTTCACATCATCAACCTTGAAAAAACTGTACCTATGTTCAACGAAGCTTTGGCTGAACTGAGCAAGATCTCTTCTCGTAAAGGTAAAATCCTTTTCGTTGGTACTAAGCGCGCAGCAAGCGAACCAGTAAAAGACGCTGCTCTGAGCTGCGATCAGTTCTTCGTGAACCATCGCTGGTTGGGTGGCATGCTGACTAACTGGAAAACTGTTCGTCAGTCCATCAAACGTCTGAAAGATCTGGAAATCCAGTCCCAAGACGGTACCTTCGACAAGCTGACCAAGAAAGAAGCACTGATGCGTACCCGTGAGCTGGAGAAGTTAGAAAACAGCCTGGGCGGTATCAAAGATATGGGCGGTCTGCCGGATGCACTGTTTGTAATCGACGCTGATCACGAACACATTGCAATCAAAGAAGCGAACAACCTGGGTATCCCAGTATTCTCTATCGTTGATACTAACTCCGATCCAGATGGCGTTGATTTCGTTATCCCTGGTAACGACGATGCAATCCGTGCTGTAACCCTGTACCTGGGTGCTGTAGCTGCTACCGTTCGTGAAGGCCGTTCTCAGGATCTGGCTTCTCAGGCAGAAGAAAGCTTCGTAGAAGCTGAATAATAAGGTTCGCTCTTATTTGAGCTCTTATTAACCAGGTATACCCTTTAGATTTCGAGTTGCAGGTAGACGGCAAACTCAAGAATCCCCAGGAGCTTACTTAGGTAAGTGGCTGGGTGAGTGAGTGCAGCTAACGCCCCTGTGGCTTGAAAGATTATGGGTATATTGAATAGTTTGGTTAGGGGGCCTGCACAGGCCCCCTTTTTATTTTGAGCCTGGGTTCGTCTGTTCTGTGGACCAGGGCTTATCTCTCTCTACGAGATAACCGAGGATTTTAGAATGGCTGATATTACTGCTGCTCTGGTAAAAGAACTGCGTGAACGTACTGGCGCAGGCATGATGGATTGCAAAAAAGCACTGACTGAAGCTAATGGCGACATCGAGCTGGCAATCGAAAACATGCGTAAGTCTGGCGCGATCAAAGCGGCTAAGAAAGCAGGCAACGTAGCTGCTGACGGCGTGATCAAAACTAAGATTGCAGACGGCTTTGCTGTGATTCTGGAAGTCAACTGCCAGACTGACTTCGTTGCTAAAGATGGTGGTTTCCAGGCATTTGCTGACAAAGTACTGGACGCTGCTGCTGCAGGCAAAGTGACTGACATCGAAGTACTGAAAGCTCAGTTCGAAGAAGAGCGTGTTGCACTGGTTGCTAAAATCGGTGAGAACATCAACATTCGTCGTGTTGCTGTTCTGGAAGGCGACGTTCTGGGTAGCTACCTGCACGGTGCTCGCATCGGTGTTGTTGTTGCAGCTATTGGCGCTGACGAAGAACTGGTTAAGCAAATCGCTATGCACGTTGCTGCAAGCAAGCCAGAATTCGTTAAGCCAGAAGACGTATCTGCTGAAGTTGTTGAGAAAGAGTACCAGGTTCAGCTGGACATCGCTATGCAGTCTGGTAAGCCGAAAGAAATCGCAGAGAAAATGGTTGAAGGCCGTATGAAGAAATTCACCGGTGAAGTTTCTCTGACGGGTCAGCCTTTCGTCATCGAGCCAAGCAAAACTGTTGCTCAGTTGCTCAAAGAGCACAATGCTGACGTGACTGGCTTCATCCGCTTTGAAGTGGGCGAAGGCATCCAGAAAGTTGAGACTGACTTCGCAGCAGAAGTTGCTGCAATGTCCAAGCAGTCTTAATTTTTAAAGGGAGCCGCCAATTGGCGGTTCCTTTTTATCTGGCTTTAAAAATCAGTCTGCTCTGATACAGATCTTGCTGATATGCGACACTATGTCGCCTGAATTAACCATCCCCATTCGTTGACTGTTCCCAGGAAAGAATCATGGCTACCAATGCAAAACCTGTCTACAAACGCATCCTGCTCAAGCTAAGCGGCGAAGCGCTGCAAGGTACCGAAGGCTTCGGTATTGATGCAAGCATCCTTGATCGTATGGCTCAGGAAATTAAAGAGCTGGTTGAATTGGGCATTCAGGTCGGGGTGGTGATTGGTGGTGGCAACTTATTCCGCGGTGCTGGCCTTGCGAAAGCAGGTATGAATCGTGTTGTGGGCGACCACATGGGCATGCTGGCTACCGTCATGAACGGCCTGGCAATGCGTGATGCTCTCCATCGCGCCTATGTGAACGCTCGCCTGATGTCCGCTATTCCATTGAATGGCGTGTGCGATAACTACAGCTGGGCAGAAGCAATCAGCTTGCTGCGTAACAACCGTGTAGTTATCCTGGCGGCCGGGACGGGTAACCCGTTCTTTACCACCGATTCTGCTGCGTGCCTGCGCGGGATTGAAATCGAAGCCGACGTCGTATTAAAAGCCACGAAAGTTGATGGCGTATTTACTGCCGATCCAGTGAAAGATCCTACCGCAACGCTTTATGAGCAACTGACTTACACCGAAGTGCTCGAACAAGAACTGAAAGTAATGGACCTTGCTGCGTTTACCCTGGCTCGAGACCACAAATTGCCAATTCGTGTGTTCAATATGAACAAACCTGGTGCATTGCGTCGTGTCGTCATGGGCGAAAAAGAAGGCACATTAATCACTGAGTAATTTCAGTCGATGCTTAATCAGGGTAATATTCAGTTTCTAATGCTCTGAACAGTTTGAGTAACAGGCACCCCAACGGGCGCCATGAATAAACAAGGCTATACTTAGCACGCAGCGTCTGCATCGCGGCGTAAAGTGTGGTCTGGCATAAACCAGTTTTCAAGGACTCGTAACGTGATTAGCGATATCAGAAAAGATGCCGAAGTGCGTATGGAAAAATGCGTTGAAGCATTCAAAAGTCAAATCAGTAAAATCCGCACCGGCCGCGCCTCTCCATCTCTGCTGGACGGTATCATTGTGGAGTATTACGGCACGCCAACTCCACTTCGCCAACTGGCAAGCGTAACGGTTGAAGATTCACGTACATTGAAAATCAACGTGTTTGATCGCTCCCTGAGCCAGGCCGTTGAGAAAGCGATTATGACTTCCGACCTTGGTCTGAACCCAAGTTCAGCGGGTAGCGACATTCGTGTCCCACTACCAGCATTGACTGAAGAGCGTCGTAAAGATCTGATCAAAATCGTGCGTGGTGAAGCTGAAGGCGCGCGCGTTGCTGTACGTAACGTTCGCCGCGACGCTAACGACAAAGTTAAAAATTTGCTGAAAGAGAAAGAAATCAGTGAAGATGATGATCGTCGTTCCCAGGATGACGTTCAAAAAATGACTGATGCTGCTATCAAAAAAGTAGACACCGCCCTGGCTGAGAAAGAAGCCGAGTTGATGCAGTTCTAATCCGTTTTTATGACGGATCAAACGCCGTATGCAGGCTGTGGCTAACGTCGCAGTTATTGTTTACGGCGTTTTGTTTTTATGCCCGTCATGCTTATGGCAAACTTTTATCTGATTATTAATACTCAAACTCCAGAGCGTCTCATGAAGCAACTGACCATTCTTGGCTCTACCGGATCTATCGGTACCAGTACCCTTAGCGTTGTTCGTCATAATCCTGAGAAATTTTCTGTCACGGCATTGGTTGCCGGGAAAAATGTCGCACGGATGACTGAGCAGTGCCTGGAGTTCCAGCCTCGATGGGCCGTGATGGATGATGAGAAGTCTGCCGCTGAGTTACGTCGCCTGTTAAAAGAACAGGGTAGCCGCACCGAAGTTCTTGCTGGGCAGCAAGCGGCATGCGAAATGGCTGCTCTGGATGAGGTTGATCAGGTTATGGCTGCCATTGTTGGCGCAGCAGGGCTGTTGCCTACACTTGCGGCCATTGCAGCAGGCAAGCAGGTTTTACTGGCCAATAAAGAGTCGTTAGTGACTTGCGGACGCCTTTTCATGGATGCCGTCCTGCTCAGTAAAGCTCAGTTGCTGCCAATTGACAGTGAACACAACGCGATTTTTCAGAGTTTACCGGAACCAATTCAACAGAACCTCGGGTACGCTGAACTTGAGAGTAATGGCGTTTCGTCAATTATTCTTACCGGGTCAGGTGGCCCTTTTCGTGAGACCGCATTAGGTTCACTGGCAACGATGACGCCAGACCAAGCCTGTAGTCATCCGAACTGGTCAATGGGACGTAAAATCTCCGTTGATTCAGCCACCATGATGAATAAAGGTCTCGAATATATTGAAGCTCGCTGGCTATTCAATGCATCAGCGAAGCAAATGGAAGTTTTGATACATCCGCAGTCGGTTATCCATTCGATGGTTCGCTATCGCGATGGCAGTGTGCTGGCACAGTTAGGCGCGCCCGATATGCGTACGCCAATCGCACATGCAATGGCGTTTCCGGAGCGTGTATCATCCGGTGTTGAACCGCTCGATTTTTGTAAAATTGGCACTTTCACGTTTATGGAACCAGACTATCATCGCTATCCTTGTTTGAAATTAGCGATGGATGCATTTGAGCAGGGGCAGGCCGCAACTACAGTACTGAATGCGGCAAATGAAGTGGTTGTTGAAGCATTTTTACGCGAACAACTACGATTCACTGAGATTGCCTCGCTGAATAGAGCAGTGTTGGAAAGTGTTGATTTGACTGAGCCGAAGAGTGTTGAAGATGTGATTGCCGTGGATGCAAAAGCGCGTGAAGTTGCCCGAAATCTGGTGACACATATCGCGTCCCGATGATTATTTATTCAGCTGATATACCTCCATTTGTTAGCTCTGTGCTTCAGTGATATAGTCTGCGCCATCTTTCGGTTGAAAGTTTCTGACTGAATGATAGGTAAGCCGTGTTATAGCACGGCTTTTTTATGTAGAAGCTGAAATCATTCTGAGTACCGCTTAATCCTTATCTGGGAATAATTACGTCTTATGTTGTCTGCAAACCAACAATTAAGCGAATCACAATCTGACCATGGCGCACGTCATGTTGCTATCATTATGGACGGCAATGGACGTTGGGCTAAACGACAGGGGAAGATGAGGATTTCTGGTCATAAAGCGGGTGCGAAATCAGTACGTCGAGCTGTGAGTTTTGCAGCAAATAATAGTATTGATGCGCTTACACTTTATGCCTTCAGTAGTGAAAACTGGAATCGCCCGGCTCAAGAAGTCAGTGCGTTGATGGAATTGTTTGTGTGGGCTTTAGACAGCGAAGTCAAAAGTTTACATCGTCACAATGTCCGTCTGCGGATTATCGGCGATACCAGTCGATTCAATGCTCGCCTGCAAGAACGTATTAATAAAGCCGAAGCTCTAACCAGTGCCAATACCGGTTTGACTCTCAACATTGCCGCCAATTATGGCGGGCGTTGGGATATTATTCAGGGAGTGCGGCATCTCGCCGAACAGGTACAGGAAGGCTTATTGCGCCCAGACCAGATTGATGAAGAGATGCTAAGTCAGCAAATCTGCATGAATGAACTGGCTCCAGTAGATTTAGTAATTAGGACAGGGGGAGAGCATCGTATCAGTAACTTTCTGATTTGGCAGATTGCCTATGCAGAACTTTATTTCACAGATGTTCTTTGGCCTGATTTCGATGAACAAGACTTTGAAGGTGCACTACATGCTTTTGCAAATCGAGAGCGTCGTTTTGGCGGCACGGCACCTGGTGGTGAGTAAGCCTGTTGGGGGTCACCTTTGCTGAAGTATCGTCTGCTTTCTGCGTTTATTTTAATCCCGGTGGTTATAGCCGCGTTATTCTGGCTTCCACCTGTAGGATTTGCTATTACCACCCTGGTAGTCTGTATGCTCGCTGCCTGGGAATGGGGACAACTGGCAGGCTTTAAAGCACGTTCACAACGTGTATGGCTTGCTGTACTGTGCGGTTTGTTATTGGCTGTGATGCTGTTTGCATTGCCTGAATACCAGCATACAGTTCATATACCGCTCATTGAGGCGTCGCTCTGGGCATCACTCGCCTGGTGGTTTGCTGCACTGCTGCTGGTGTTGTTCTATCCTGGCTCTGCATCGATTTGGCGTAACTCAAAAACACTACGTCTGGTATTTGGCGCGTTGACTATCGTACCGTTTTTCTGGGGTATGATTGTCCTGCGTAACTGGCATTACGATATCAATCATTACACCGGTTCGATTTGGCTGTTGTATGTGATGGTTCTGGTATGGGGTGCAGATTCCGGCGCGTATATGTTTGGCAAAATGTTTGGTAAACATAAACTCGCTCCGAAAGTTTCGCCGGGCAAAACATGGCAGGGCTTCTTTGGTGGATTGTTCACTTCTGCGATAATCTCCCTGCTGTTTGGCATGTGGGCGAATCTGGATGTGGCTCCGGTTATCCTGCTGACCTGTTCGGTTGCCGCGGCTCTGGCTTCAGTCTTAGGCGATTTAACAGAAAGCATGTTTAAGCGTGAAGCAGGGATTAAAGATAGCGGTCACTTGATCCCCGGTCATGGTGGTATCCTTGACCGCATTGATAGCCTTACAGCAGCAGTACCGGTATTTGCCTGTCTGTTATTGCTGGTATTCAGGACGATTTAACGGAAGGTTATATGCTGAGCTTACTCTGGAATTTGGCTGCATTTATCGTTGCACTGGGTGTGTTAATTACTGTGCATGAGTTCGGCCATTTTTGGGTTGCTCGCCGCTGTGGCGTCAAAGTAGAGCGCTTTTCCATTGGTTTTGGTAAAGCGCTCTGGCGTCGTTCCGATAGCCAAGGCACCGAATATGTCATTGCCCTGATTCCTCTCGGCGGTTACGTCAAAATGCTGGATGAACGTGTGGAATCCGTTAGCCCGGAACTGCGCCATCAAGCTTTCAATAACAAAACCGTTTCTCAACGAGCTGCAATTATTGCTGCCGGTCCGATTGCTAACTTTATCTTTGCTGTGTTTGCCTACTGGTTAGTCTTTATCATCGGTGTCCCTGGTGTTCGTCCGGTTGTTGGTGAAGTAATGCCCAATTCGATAGCCGCAGTAGCACAAATTGCACCAGGTATGGAACTTAAGGCCATAGATGGTATCGAAACGCCTGATTGGGAATCAGTTCAACTCGAGTTGATGGCGAAAATTGGCGATGATAGTGCGAAGGTTGCATTTGCTCCTCTGGGTTCAAGTCTACGTACAGAGAAAACGTTAGATTTACGCCACTGGCAGTTTGAACCAGAAAAGCAAGATCCGATTTCGTCATTAGGCATCGTGCCTCACCGTCCTCAGATTGAAACGGTACTACAAGAAGTGCAGCCAAACTCCTCAGCGAACAAAGCGGGTTTGCAAGCTGGGGACAGGATCGTTAAAGTCAACGGTGCGGCACTTACGCAGTGGATAGAATTTGTTAGTCAGGTGCGTGACAATCCAGGTCACCCACTAGATCTAGAAATAGAAAGACAAGGAGCGCTCTTGTCTTTAACGCTGATACCGGATACAAAACCGGGTAAAGCAAAAGCTGAAGGGTTTGCGGGTGTGGTACCAAAGGTTATCCCGCTACCAGATGAGTATAAAACAGTACGCCAGTATGGGCCGTTTGCTGCAGTCGCAGAAGCCACGGATAAAACCTGGCAACTGATGAAGCTTACGGTCAACATGTTGGGAAAATTAATAACCGGTGACATCAAGTTGAATAACCTCAGTGGGCCAATCTCCATAGCTCAAGGGGCAGGAATGTCAGCGGAATCTGGGGTGATTTACTATCTGATGTTCCTGGCGCTAATTAGCGTCAATCTGGGGATAATCAACCTGTTTCCGTTACCCGTCCTGGACGGGGGGCATCTGCTCTTTTTGGCGATTGAAAAGCTGAAAGGTGGACCGGTTTCCGAGCGAGTTCAAGACTTTAGTTACCGCATTGGCTCTATATTGCTGGTGCTGTTGATGGGGCTTGCACTTTTCAATGATTTCTCTCGGTTTTAGAGAGAATTAGGTTAGGAAGAACGCATAACAACGATGGCGATGAAAAAGTTGCTCATAGCGTCGCTGCTGTTTAGCAGCGCCACCGTATACGGTGCAGACGGGTTCGTGGTGAAGGATATTCATTTCGAAGGCCTGCAGCGAGTCGCCGTCGGTGCGGCCCTCCTCAGCATGCCGGTTCGCGTAGGCGATACCGTCTCTGACGAGGATATCAGTAATACTATTCGTTCACTGTTTGCTACCGGGAACTTCGAAGATGTCCGGGTACTGCGTGATGGTGAAACGTTGGTTGTTCAGGTGAAAGAACGCCCGACAATCGCGAGTATTACTTTCTCTGGTAACAAGTCCGTGAAGGACGACATGCTTAAGCAGAACCTCGAGGCTTCTAGCGTGCGTGTCGGCGAATCACTGGATAGAACAACCCTGGCCGATATTGAAAAAGGGCTGGAAGACTTCTATTACAGCGTTGGTAAGTACAGTGCCAGCGTGAAAGCCGTTGTTACGCCACTGCCGCGTAACCGTGTTGACCTGAAACTGGTATTCCAGGAAGGCGTATCAGCCAAAATTCAGCAAATCAACATCGTTGGCAACCATGCGTTTGCTACTGACGAACTCATTTCGCATTTCCAGTTGCGTGATGAAGTACCGTGGTGGAACGTGGTGGGTGATCGTAAATATCAGAAGCAGAAACTTGCCGGTGACCTCGAAACACTGCGCAGCTACTACCTGGATCGCGGTTATGCACGCTTTAACATCGATTCCACACAGGTCAGTCTGACGCCTGATAAAAAAAGCATTTATGTCACCATCAACGTGACCGAAGGCGATCAGTACAAAATTGCTGGTGTTGAGGTAAGCGGTAACCTGGCCGGGCATTCAGCAGAAATTGAAACGCTGACTAAACTCAAGCCGGGCGAGCTTTATAACGGCACTAAAGTGACCAAAATGGAAGACGACATCAAGAAGTTGTTGGGTCGTTATGGTTACGCCTACCCGCGTGTACAAACGCAGCCTGAAATCAATGATGCAGATAAGACCGTTAAACTGCATGTTAACGTTGATTCCGGAAACCGTTACTACGTACGTAAAATTCGCTTTGAAGGTAACGACACCAGTAAAGATTCTGTTCTGCGTCGCGAAATGCGTCAAATGGAAGGAACCTGGCTGGGTAACGACCTTGTCGACTCAGGTAAAGAACGTCTGAATCGTCTTGGATACTTCGAAACTGTAGATGTTGACACGCAACGTGTGGCAGGTAGCCCTGACCAAGTTGATGTCGTGTACAAAGTTAAGGAACGTAACACCGGTAGCTTCAACTTCGGTATTGGTTACGGTACTGAAAGTGGTATCAGCTTCCAGGTCGGTGTCCAGCAGGATAACTGGTTAGGAACGGGTTACGCTGTCGGCGTCAACGGTACAAAGAACGATTATCAGACATATGCTGAATTGTCGTTAACCGACCCATACTTTACAGTTGATGGTGTGAGCCTCGGCGGTCGTGTCTTCTACAACGACTTTAAAGCAGATGACGCGGATCTTTCCGACTACACCAACAAAAGTTATGGTGTGGACGGTACCCTTGGTTTCCCAGTTAATGAAAACAACACGTTGCGTTTGGGGATGGGGTATGTGCATAACGACCTGTCCAACATGCAGCCGCAGGTTGCGATGTGGCGTTATCTGGATTCAATGGGTCAATCTGCGAGCACATCTTCGACTGACAATGGTTTTGCTGCAGATGACTTTACGCTGAACTATGGCTGGACATATAACAAACTTGACCGTGGTTACTTCCCAACGGAGGGCTCACGCGTGAACCTGAACGGTAAAGTTACCGTACCAGGCTCAGACAACGAGTTCTACAAAGTGACGTTTGATTCGGCGAGTTACTTCCCAATCGATGATGACCATAAATGGGTGATGTTAGGTCGTACTCGTGTCGGTTACGGTGATGGCCTGAGCGGCAAAGAACTGCCGTTCTATGAAAACTTCTATGCCGGTGGGTCTAGTACGGTCCGTGGCTTCCAGTCCAATAACATTGGTCCTAAAGCGGTCTATATTGGCGGCGCAGGAAATGACAACTGCGATCAGTCTGGTGGATATTGTTCATCTGACGATGCGGTTGGTGGTAACGCAATGGCAGTGGCAAGCTTAGAACTTATCACGCCAACACCATTCCTGAGCGAGAAGTACGCTAACTCAGTTCGTACCTCTTTCTTCCTGGATATGGGTACGGTTTGGGATACAAACTGGCAAAATACTCCAGATATGCAAGCTGCCGGGGTACCTGATTACAGTGATCCTAGCAATATTCGTATGTCAGCAGGTATTGCATTGCAATGGATGTCACCGTTAGGGCCATTGGTCTTCTCTTATGCACAACCTTTCAAGAAATATGAAGGTGACGAAGCGGAACAGTTCCAGTTTAACATTGGTAAAACCTGGTAATTGTTTTGCGCAAAGGAATGCGGATAAGCAGTGTCGCGTTGATGCCAGTTCTCTATAATGCGGAACTGGCACGCGCAAAAAGAGTGTCTAAGGACACATACGGTATGGTAAGGAGTTAATTGTGAAAAAGTGGTTATTTGCTGCAGGTCTTGGTATCGCAATGGCTGCATCAGCCAGTGTTCAGGCAGCAGACAGCATTGCTGTAGTTAACATGGGTAATTTGTTCCAACAAGTTGCACAGAGCACCGGTGTGTCCAAAACGTTGGAAAACGAGTTTAAAGGCCGTGCGAGCGAATTGCAGAATATGGAAAGCGATCTGCAAACCAAAATGCAAAAGCTGCAACGCGATGGTTCTACCATGAAAGCTGCTGATCGTAGCAAAATGGAAAAAGACCTGATGGCACAGCGCCAGCAGTTCCAGGGCAAAGCTCAGGCTTTTGAACAAGACCGTAACCGTCGTTCTAACGAAGAACGTGGCAAACTGGTTACCCGTATTCAGAGTGCTGTGAAGAAAATTGCTGACGACAAAGGTTACGATGTCGTACTGGATACTAACACCGTTGCTTATGCAGGCGGCAGTGTTAAAGACATCACTGCAGATGTTCTGAAACAGGTTAAATAAGTAATGTCTTCAATTCGACTGGCTGATTTAGCCCAGCAGTTGGATGCAGAATTGCACGGTGATGGCGAACTCGTCATCACCGGCGTTGCATCTATGCAAACGGCCCAGGCAGGCCAAATTACGTTCATGGTTAACCCTCGTTATCGTGAGCAATTGGCTGTTTGCCAGGCTTCTGCCGTCGTTATGACTGAAGCCGATCTTCCTTTCGCACATAGCGCAGCGTTGGTAGTGAAGAACCCCTACCTGACTTATGCTCGCATGTCGCAAATTCTTGATTCAACACCGCAACCTGCTCAAAACATCGCGCCAAGCGCGGTTGTTGATGCAACTGCAACGTTGGGTAATGACGTCGCTATTGGCGCTAATGCGGTTATCGAATCTGGCGTTGTACTTGGCGATAACGTCGTGATTGGCCCTGGCTGCTTTGTGGGTAAAAACACCAATATTGGTGCTGGCACTCGCCTATGGGCGAATGTGTCGATTTACCACGAAATTCAGATTGGTGAGCAGTGCCTGGTTCAGTCCGGTACTGTCATTGGTTCTGATGGTTTTGGTTATGCTAACGATCGCGGAAACTGGGTGAAGATCCCTCAGCTTGGTCGAGTGATCATAGGCGATCGCGTTGAAATTGGCGCATGTACAACAATTGACCGCGGTGCACTGGACGACACGATTATTGGCAATGGTGTTATCATTGATAACCAATGCCAGATTGCACATAACGTTGTGATTGGCGACAATACTGCCGTTGCTGGCGGTGTGATCATGGCAGGTAGCCTGAAAATTGGCCGTTACTGCATGATTGGTGGTGCCAGCGTTATCAATGGCCATATGGAAATCTGCGATAAAGTCACCGTGACTGGAATGGGCATGGTTATGCGTCCTATCACAGAGCCGGGGGTTTATTCTTCGGGTATTCCATTACAGCCGAACAAAGTGTGGCGTAAAACAGCCGCGTTGGTGATGAATATCGACGAGATCAGCAAGCGCTTGAAATCCGTTGAGAAAAAAATCAATCAACAAGACTAAAAGTCACCCGCCCAAGACGCGTTAGTGCTTACTGATTTGCGGCCTGCTAGCTATCCTGAGATAGTCGCAGGCCGTGTTATTATTGTCATTTGGTACATTTAGACAGGAAGAGTATCTTGACTACCGACACTCATACTCTGCACATCGAAGAGATTTTAGAACTTCTGCCGCACCGTTACCCGTTCTTGCTGGTAGACCGCGTGCTGGATTTTGAAGAAGGCCGTTTTTTACGTGCAGTAAAAAATGTCACAGTAAACGAGCCGTTTTTCCAGGGCCACTTCCCTGGTAAACCGATTTTTCCAGGTGTTTTGATTCTTGAAGCAATGGCGCAAGCCACTGGTATTCTTGCGTTTAAAAGCGTAGGTAAACTGGAACCTGGTGAGCTTTATTACTTTGCTGGTATCGATGAAGCACGTTTCAAACGTCCAGTGGTGCCTGGTGACCAGATGGTCATGGAAGTTACTTTCGAAAAAACCCGCCGTGGTCTGACGCGCTTTAAAGGCGTGGCAACTGTTGACGGTAAAATTGTCTGCGAAGCAACTATGATGTGTGCCCGCAGCCGGGAGAGCTAATACGTGATTGATAAATCCGCCTTTATTCATCCATCCGCCATTGTGGAAAACGGTGCCGTCATTGGTGCTAACGTTCATATTGGTCCGTTTTGTATTGTTGGTCCGCATGTTGAGATAGGTGAAGGTAGCGTTCTGAAGTCTCATGTTGTGGTAAATGGTCATACGACTATTGGCCGCGATAACGAGATTTATCAGTTCGCGTCTATTGGTGAAGTTAACCAGGATCTCAAATATGCGGGTGAACCAACTCGTGTGGAAATTGGCGACCGCAACCGCATTCGCGAAAGCGTAACCATCCATCGCGGCACAGAGCAGGGCGGTGGCTTGACGAAGGTGGGCAGCGATAACTTACTGATGATTAATGCGCACGTGGCACATGATTGTACGGTGGGTAATCGCTGTATCCTCGCGAATAATGCAACACTTGCCGGTCACGTTTCTGTTGATGATTTCGCGATTATCGGCGGTATGACCGCAGTGCACCAGTTCTGTATTATCGGTGCACACGTGATGGTCGGTGGCTGCTCTGGTGT
Source organism: Buttiauxella sp. (assembly GCA_035271785.1). Lineage (GTDB taxonomy): Bacteria > Pseudomonadota > Gammaproteobacteria > Enterobacterales > Enterobacteriaceae > Buttiauxella. Next base: position 339 of record DATERH010000102.1, on the reverse strand, counting down.
GGCACAAGATGTTCCACCTTACGTTATTGCGCAGGGCAACCACGCAACACCGTTTGGCGTCAACATCGAAGGCCTGAAGCGCCGTGGTTTCAGCAGAGAAGCCATTCATGCTGTCCGTAATGCGTATAAGATTCTCTATCGCAGCGGGAAAACCTTCGAAGAAGCCAAACCAGAGATAGCTCTGATTGCTGAGCAACATCCAGAAGTGAACGCATTCGTTGAATTCTTTGCTCGTTCAACTCGTGGTCTGATTCGCTAAATGAAACCTGGTCGTCCGCTTACGATTGCCCTGGTCGCCGGAGAAACTTCCGGCGATATTCTTGGTGCAGGTCTGATTCG
>DATERH010000101.1:0-3731 GCA_035271785.1 Buttiauxella sp. | reverse complement strand
CGTCATTCAATATTGCTGCAATACTTTGCGGAGCGGCAAAACGATCACCGTAAGCATGCTGAAGTATAGGACCAATTTTAGTCCCTACATCAATTCCCACCTCATCCAAAAGTTGGATTGGGCCGACCGGAAAACCAAACGTCACCAGCGCATTATCAATTTTATCGACAGGCTCCCCTTCCACCAGGCAACGCATCGCTTCGTTAATGTATGGCGCCAGAATTCGGTTGACGTAAAAGCCCGCACTGTCACCCACGACAATCGGTGTTTTGCCCTGTTTTTTGGCAAGTTGAACCGTCGTGGAAATAGTTTCCGCGCTCGTTCCAGCGTGCGGAATAACTTCAACCAATGGCATTTTATCCACCGGGCTGAAGTAATGCAGACCGATGACAAGTTCTGGACGTGCAGCATTTGCCGCAATATCGGCTATCGGCAGCGAAGAAGTGTTCGATGCAAAAATGGTATGGGGTGCCGCATTGCTTTCAATTTCTGCGACCATTTTTTGCTTGAGTGCGAGATCTTCAAAAACCGCTTCCACAACGATGTCACGATTATGGAAACCGTGATAATCGGTGCCGCCAGAGATACGCGCCATTTCGCTCTGGCGCTCCGTCGCTTTCATATGACGACGGCGCACTTTTTTATCCAGCAAGTCCCAGCTGTATTTCAGCGCGTGGTTAATGCCGTTGTTGTTAATGTCTTTAATACGCACGGGTAACTTGCCTTTTGTCGCCGTGACAAACGCAATACCGCCGCCCATTAGACCGCCACCCAGCACACCCACTGCGTTTATCGGGCGCGGTGGTGCATCCGCACCATGTTCTTTTTTAAGCTCGGTGCTGGCAAAGAATAAACCCCGTAAAGCGGCGGATTGCGGACTCATCGCCAATTCGCCAAAGGCTTTGGCTTCTGATTCGTAGCCGCTAAAACTCCCCTGCCCCAGACCGATTTTTATCACGTCGATAATGCGCTGCGTCGCAGGATAATGACCGCGCGTTTTTTGCTCGGTTTTCTTACTCACCATGCTAAACAATAAAGAACGGCCAAGTGGCCCCGCCAGAATACGTTCCCGAACCGGTAAGGTGCGTGATGCCTGGCGGCCTTTTGCGACTAATTCAACCGCTGCCGACAGTAAAATCGACTGCGGAACAACTTCATCCACCAAACCCAGTTTGAGAGCCTGGCGCGGGCGTAACTGTTTACCCGTCAGAATCATATCAAGCGCATGACTCACGCCAATCAAACGTGGTAATCGCTGTGTGCCGCCGGAGCCTGGCAGCAAACCTAGTTGCACTTCAGGCAAACCGAGTTTGGTTTTTTCATCGTCGGTACAAATGCGTGAATGACAGGCCAGAGCTAACTCCAGCCCACCGCCCAGGCACGCGCCATGAATAGCAGCGACAACCGGTATCGGCAACGCGGCGATTTCCGCCATAATTTGCTGGCCCTGATGCGCGAGATTTTGTGCTTCAAGCGCCGTCTGGCAACTCGCAATCATGTTGATATCGGCACCGGCAATAAAGTTGTCGGGCTTGCCGGAGATAAAGATCAGTCCTTGCAACGCCGTGTTATCGCGAACCTGTTTGATAATGTTATGAACTTCGGGGCCGAAAGAGGCTTTCAGCGTATTCATCTTTTCGCCAGGCACATCTATAGTCACGACTGCGATATTGTCGAGTCGAATATGTAAGTGAAATGCGGAAGTCTGTTCCATTATTCGGCCTCCAGAACCATTGCAGTACCTAATCCGCCCGCCGCACAAGCGGTCACCAGACCAAACCCACCGCCACGACGGCGCAGCTCATGCAGCGTTTGCGTGATCATTCTCGCGCCCGTTGCAGCAAAAGGATGCCCGTAAGCAATAGAACCACCGAGTACGTTAAATTTCGCATCGTCCACTTCGCCAGTGGCATGGGAGCGGCCTAGAACGTCACGCGCAAAACGTTCGCTGGCGAGCATTTTCAGGTTAGCCAGGGTTTGTGCTGCGAAGGCTTCATGCATATCAATCAACGTCAGGTCATTGAGCGTGATGCCCGCTCTTTCGAGCGCCAACGGCGTGGCCCACGCAGGGCCAAGTAACATATCTTTCCAGACATCAACGGCGATGAATGCGTAACTGCGCAAGTATCCCAGTGGCTTCAAACCCAGTTCTTTCGCCCGGGATTCTGTCATTAGAATAACCGCGGCAGCCCCGTCGGTTAACGGTGTGCTGTTTGCGGCAGTGACGGTACCGTGTATACGGTCAAATGCCGGGCGCAGCTTTGCATAATCGGCAATCGACGAATTCTGGCGAACATTATTATCTTCGCTGAAAGGCTGACGATAAGGAGGAATAAAGGTGGTCATGACCTCATCATTCAGTTTGCCCTCTTGCCAGGCAATCGCCGCTTTAGTGTGGGAACGATGCGCCAGTGCATCTTGTTGCTCACGCGTAATACCGTGGGTTTTCGCCATTTGTTCGGCAGTATCTCCCATCCGCAAACCGGTGGAGTATTCCGCTACTGCTGGCGGCACGGGCAATAAATCACGCGGACGTAAGCGCGAGAAGAGTTTCAGCTTTTGCCCAATCGTGCGGGCTTTATTAGCATCGACCAGTATGCGCGCCAGTTTTTTACTCACGCCAATTGGCAGAACGGATGAGGAGTCAGCACCACCGGCAATCCCTGCGCGGATCGTACCCGCCATCAAACTTTCGGCGACATTCGCCACCGCCTGGAAGCTGGTCGCACACGCACGGCTAACACTGTAGGCGTCGGTGTGCACACTCATACCGGTGCCGAGCACAATCTCACGGGCAATGTTGGGGGCTTCCGGCATCTGCACGACTTGGCCGAAGACCAATTGTTCAATGACTTCTGGGGGGATTTCGCTGCGGGCCAACAATTCGCTGACCACCATGTTGCCGAGATCGATGGCAGATATACCGTGAAATGCCGTCGCCTGGCGGGCAAATGGTGTACGTAAACCACTGACGATGGCGATGCGGTCACCTTGACGGGTGACCAGCGGAAGTGCCTGACTCATAACGCTCCCCTGTTCTACCCTACATCTGTGAAGCGACAGCGGCGTTGCTGTATTCGCTCACCTAAATCACTGACTCACGTAAGCTCATTAGGAGGAGTTTTATTGCTGCCTTACTGTAACTTTAAAGTTTTGGGTATACATATTGTAAACGACCAATAGTGGTCTGACCTGATCACAGTTTTAACTAAAAAATTACAATCAGCCAACTAAAGGACGAAAGAATTGGGAGGGGGGACACGCTTTAACAGGGGATCTTACGATAAGTAAACAGAGTTGCCCGCCGCAACAGAGGGATAAGTGTGACACTTATCCCTCCAGGGCGTCGCTGGCAGGAATCTTAACGCAGACCCAGTTGGAAGATCATGGTTTCAGCCTGGCAACTAAAGGTGAAATCAATATCCAGACGAACACCTTCAGCTTCATCGGTATAACGAGGAACAATTTGGCAAGGTTCATTTTCTACTTCGCGAGCTCTTTCACTCAGCGCTGCCAGAGTCTCGTCAGCTTCTACACGAGTGGCAAACACGCGACTATAGGTTGCTGTGCAGTCAGTGTTATCAATGATTGAACCGACATCAATACAGCAGCAAACCGGGGTTTCATCAGCACTGTTTTTACTCATTTTATGATTTCCTCTGTATTTCGCATTGAATAGGATTAAACAATTCCTGTCTATTTTACGCTCCCTGTTGAAGCGACTCCAGTCG
>DATERH010000100.1:0-3983 GCA_035271785.1 Buttiauxella sp. | reverse complement strand
GAAACCTTTTCAAAAAATATGGGTCAATGCTTATCTATATTGTAACGCCACAGAAATCTGGGTGAGATTCTGATATTCTTGCGGCGAAATTGCATCATTAACCTGAGGCTTTACATCGTTTATGTCAGGCTGGCCAAGAATTTACTACAAATTACTGAATTTACCATTAAGCGTTCTGGTAAAGAGCAAGTCCATACCGGCAAGTCCACAAGCCGAACTGGGCTTAGATCCCACACGCCCAATAATGTACGTTCTGCCGTACAACTCTAAGGCAGACTTATTAACGCTGCGCGCGCAATGTCTCGCACATGGCTTACCCGACCCGCTTGAGCCGTTAGAAATCGACGGGGCGGTACTGCCGCGCTACGTCTTTATCCACGGTGGCCCGCGTGTATTCACTTATTACGCGCCAAAAGAAGAGTCGGTCAAACTGTTCCACGATTACCTCGACTTGCACCGCAGCAATCCAAATCTGGATGTGCAGATGGTGCCGGTATCGGTGATGTTTGGCCGCTCCCCAGGGCGCGAAAAAGGCGAAGTTAATCCGCCATTAAAGATGCTGAACGGCATCCAGAAATTTTTCGCTGTCTCCTGGCTTGGGCGCGATAGCTTTGTGCGTTTCTCCGCGCCTGTTTCGCTGCGCCAGATGGCAACCGATCACGGTACAGACAAAAAAATCGCCCAAAAACTGGCTCGCGTCGCGCGTATGCACTTTGCTCGCCAGCGTTTAGCCACGGTTGGGCCGCGTCTGCCGGTACGCCAGGATCTGTTCAATAAGCTGTTGGCCTCAAAAGCTATCGCTCGAGCAGTAGAAGATGAAGCGCGCAGCAAGAAAATCTCCCATGAAAAAGCCCAGCAGAATGCGGTTGCGCTGATGGAAGAGATTGCCGCTAACTTCTCGTATGAAGCCGTTCGTTTGACCGACCGCGTGTTGGGTCTGACGTGGAACCGTTTGTACCAGGGTATCAACGTTCATAACGCTGAGCGTGTACGCCAGTTGGCACACGATGGTCATGAGATTGTTTATGTCCCTTGCCATCGCAGCCACATGGATTACATGCTGCTGTCCTACGTGCTTTATCACCAGGGGCTGGTTCCTCCGCACATTGCGGCGGGTATCAACCTGAACTTCTGGCCAGCGGGCCCGATTTTCCGTCGCCTCGGTGCGTTCTTCATCCGCCGTACCTTTAAAGGCAGCAAACTCTACTCCACCGTGTTCCGTGAATATCTGGGCGAACTGTTTAGCCGTGGCTATTCCGTTGAATATTTCGTGGAAGGGGGTCGTTCTCGTACCGGGCGTTTGCTCGACCCGAAAACCGGCACCTTGTCGATGACCATTCAGGCAATGCTGCGTGGTGGGACTCGTCCTATTACATTGGTGCCGATTTATATTGGCTACGAACATGTAATGGAAGTGGGGACTTACGCTAAAGAGCTGCGTGGCGCGACCAAAGAGAAAGAAAGTTTCATGCAGATGGTGCGCGGCCTGAGTAAGCTGCGTAACCTCGGTCAGGGCTATGTGAATTTCGGCGAACCCATGCCGTTGATGACATTCCTCAGCCAGCGTGTTCCTGAATGGCGCGATTCCATCGACCCAATCGAAGCGATCCGCCCTGCGTGGCTAACACCAACGGTCAATGAAATTGCCGCCGAACTGATGGTGCGTATAAACAACGCAGGTGCGGCGAACGCCATGAACCTGTGCTGTACCGCGCTGTTGGCCTCGCGTCAGCGTTCACTTACCCGTGAACAACTGACAGAGCAACTCAACTGTTATCTAAACCTGTTGCGTAATGTGCCGTATTCACCGGACGCGACCACACCAGACTTGCCAGCAGAAGCGCTTATTGAACACGCGTTACAGATGAACAAGTTTGAAGTAGAGAAAGACACTATCGGTGACATCATCATTTTGCCGCGCGAGCAAGCAGTTCTGATGACGTATTACCGTAACAACATCATGCATATGCTGGTGTTGCCTTCTCTGCTGGCAGCGATCATTACTCAACATCGTCGAATCTCCCGTAGCGAACTGCTGCGTCAGGTCACGTTACTCTACCCGATGCTGAAGGCTGAGTTGTTCCTGCGCTGGGGCACCACCGAGCTTGCCAGTGAAATTGACATTATGCTCAATGAACTGACACGTCAGGAATTGGTGACGATGGCTAGTGATGAAGTGCAGATTAATCCTGCGCGTTCACGCACCATGCAGTTACTGGCAGCGGGTGTTCGTGAAACGCTGCAACGCTATGCGATTACTTTCTGGTTGCTGAGCGCGAATCCGTCGATTAACCGTGGGACACTGGAACGTGAAAGCCGCACCGTTGCCCAGCGTTTATCTGTTTTGCATGGCATTAATGCACCGGAATTCTTTGATAAAGCCGTGTTCACCTCGCTGGTATTAACCCTGCGTGATGAAGGTTATATCAGCGACACCGGGGATGCAGAGCCAACCGAAACCATGAAGGTCTACCAGATGTTGGCAGAGCTGATCATGCCGGATGTGCGTCTGACGATTGAAAGTGCGACGTCGCAGGCCGCGACCGAGTAAGGAAATCTGGCGGATAATGCAATTGCTTATCCGCCATTTAATCTCTGAATCAGATGTGTACGTAACTCAACACCAGGCCAATAAACAACACCAACCCAACGTAGTTATTATTCAGGAATGCGCGGAAGCAGGCATCGCGGTCGCGATTCGCCGTCAACCGTTGCTGATGGATAAAGAGCCCGCCCGCTAGTGCAATCGACCAATAGAAAGCGCCACCTAATCCGTTCAGCCAACCCAGCAGCGCCAGCAATACCATCACCGAAAACTGCAAAATCCCGATGATCAAATTGTCATAGCGACCAAACAGTATCGCCGTGGATTTGATGCCAATTTTCAGATCGTCATCACGGTCAACCATCGCATATTGCGTGTCGTAGGCGACCGCCCAGCAAATATTGGTCAAAAACATCAGCCAACAACTTAGCGGAACAGTTTCACTGACTGCGGCAAACGCCATCGGGATAGACCAACCGAATGCCGCCCCCAACACCACTTGTGGCAGATGGGTATAACGTTTCATAAACGGATAAACCCAGGCTAACGCTAATCCCGCGACAGACAATAATATCGTCATGGTATTGAGTGTCAGCACCAGCAAAAATGAAAGCAACACCAGCACCACAAACAGAATACGCGCTTCTTTTTCACTGACGGCACCGCTCGGTAGCGGACGATGGGCGGTACGTTTTACGTGACCATCAAACTTGCGATCAGCGTAATCGTTAACCACGCAACCGGCAGCGCGCATCATCCAGACTCCGGCGATAAACACGCATAAAATGGTCAGCGGTGGGACACCTGGTGTCGCAAGCCATAATGCCCATAAAGTGGGCCATAACAATAAAAGCGAGCCAATCGGCTTATCCAGCCGCATCAGACGTTGGTACGCCTGCAATTTGCCCTGTTTCAGACTCCACTCCATTATTTTTCCTCAACATACAGCGGTGATGCGGGAAGGAATAACTCGGTCAGCACCAATGGCTTTCCGGCTAATCTCAGGCGGGAACGACGCCCCCACAGCTCCGCACTGCGTCCAATCTCAATAAAGTCCCGCGTCAGGGAAGATGCACTAAATAGATAACGCCCGAGTGGCGTGGTTCCGAGTTGCTGCAAAGCGAGCTCTGGCCCTTCAAGGGTTGACTCCGGTACGACTGTGCGCCCAAGCAGCCAGGGTACATCGTCACCACAGAGCACAACTTCACGCAACCAGTAGCGTTTGGCTTCTGGCATCATATCAGCTTCGGGGAAATCGACCGGCGAATCGAAAAAACCTTCACGCACAATGCGAACAGTGACTTGTGAACAATACTGTTCAAAGCGTTTAGTCATTGAGTCTTCAAGCAACAACCAGTCAAGAAGCGATGCACTCAGCCCCTCGGGAATCGTAGCCTCAAAACGTAAGGCGCGCAGTGGCGAAAGCGCGTCAGACATG
>DATERH010000099.1:0-7894 GCA_035271785.1 Buttiauxella sp. | reverse complement strand
ATTCTCAGAGTAATCATGAAGAATTAGTACGCGAAAACAATTCTCTGAAAGAACAACAGCACGTGTGGCAAGACCGTTTACACGCTCTGCTAGGTAAGATGGAAGAAGTCTGATACCCGTCATACTTCAAGTCACAGGGTTTTTGGCTGCACTCGCTCACCCCAGTCACTTACTTTAGTAAGCTCCAGGGGGGTCACTCCCTTGCCGCCTACCTGAAACTCGAATTATTTAGAGTATATGATAATGAAGGTTTGCTACTGGTGCGGAAGCATTTATTAAATATGGAGATTTACGATGAATTTCGTAGTGAAAGGGGTGACCACTGCACTGCTAATGGCAGTCAGTCTGACCAGCGCGTCTGCACTGGCATGGGAAAAAGATAAAACCTATAACATCACCATTCTGCACACCAACGATCACCACGGTCATTTCTGGCGTAATGAACATGCCGAATATGGTCTGGCTGCGCAAAAAACGTTGGTGGATAATATTCGTAAACAGGTGGCAGAGAAGGGGGGAAGTGTACTGTTGCTGTCTGGCGGTGACATTAACACTGGTGTCCCGGAATCTGACTTGCAAGATGCTGAACCCGATTTCCGCGGTATGAACTTGATTGGCTACGATGCGATGGCTCTCGGCAATCATGAGTTTGACAATCCTCTGCCTGTCTTACGCCAACAAGAGAAATGGGCAAAATTCCCGCTGCTTTCTGCCAATATTTACCAGAAAAGTACCGGTGAACGTCTGTTTAAACCATGGGCTATCTTCAATCCGCAAGGCATTAAAATCGCGGTTATTGGGTTAACCACCGACGATACGGCGAAAATTGGCAATCCGGAAAACTTCACAGACATGGAGTTCCGCAAACCGGCAGACGAAGCAAACCTGGTGATTCAGGAACTGCAATCGACTGAAAAACCAGACGTGCTGATCGCCGCAACGCATATGGGCCACTACGATAACGGTCAGCACGGTTCCAACGCACCGGGCGACGTGGAGATGGCTCGCAGCCTCCCTGCAGGCGCACTGACGATGATCGTGGGTGGTCACTCGCAAAACCCAGTCTGTATGGCTGCTGAGAATCAAAAGCAGGTCGATTACGTACCGGGCACGCCTTGTGCGCCGGACAAACAAAACGGTATCTGGATTGTTCAGGCTCACGAGTGGGGCAAATACGTCGGGCGTGCTGACTTCGAGTTCCGTAATGGTGAGATGAAACTGGTGCATTACCAGCTTATCCCAATCAACCTGAAGAAAAAGATAACCTACGATAACGGTGAAAGTGAACGCGTGCTCTATACGCCGCAGATCCCTGAAAACCAACAGATGATTTCACTGCTGGCACCATTCCAGAATAAAGGTCAGACACAGCTGAATGTGAAAGTGGGCAGTGTGAACGGTCATCTGGAAGGCGATCGCAGTAAAGTTCGTTTTGTGCAAACTAACCTTGCACGCCTGTTACTCGCGGCGCAAATGGCGCGCACCAGTGCAGACTTTGCCGTCATGAGCGGTGGCGGTATCCGTGACTCGATTGAAGCCGGGGACATCACCTATAAAGATGTGCTGAAAGTGCAGCCGTTTGGCAATACCGTCACGTATATCGATATGACGGGCAAAGATGTGCTTGAGTATCTGAGTGCCGTTGCGCAGAAGAAACCTGATTCCGGTGCATATCCGCAGTTCTCGAATGTCAGCTTTGTGGCCACCGCCGCGGGTCTGCAAGATTTGAAAATTAAAGGCGAGCCAGTTGATCCTGCGAAAACCTACCGTATGGCGACGTTGAACTTTAACGCTTCCGGCGGTGATGGATATCCTGAAATCGACAAAAAACCAGGCTATGTGAACACCGGTTTTGTGGATGCGGAAGTACTGAAACAGTACATCGAGCAGAATTCTCCACTTGATGTAAATGCTTACGAACCGCAAGGTGAAGTGAGCTGGCAGTAACGATTTTGTTTGTACGGGCAAAATCATCGTAGGGTGGGTAGCTTGCGTCACCCGCCCTACGATCTGAACATGCGATGAAAGTATCAGTCGCGACGGGCGATTTCAGCGAATGTGGCATTGAGCAGTTTTGCCAAATCGCTTGCGGCCAATTCAATATCCAGCCCGCGTTTCCCCCCCGAAACATAGATAGAGGTGAAGGTCTGTGCCGGAGCATCGATGACCGTAGGCAGGCGCTTTTTCTGACCCAGTGGGCTGATACCGCCAACCAAATAGCCGGTAATACGCTGTGCGACCATGGGGTCGGCCATATCGACTTTTTTAGCGCCTAACGCTTTGGCCACTTTCTTTAAATCCAGCTGTCCGGAAACGGGTGTAACGGCAACCGCTAACTGCTTCATGTCGCCATTGATGGCAACCAGTAGCGTTTTGTAGACTTGTTCTGCATTCAAGCCAAGTTTACGCACCACCTCATCACCAAAGTTGGTTTCACCTGGATCGTGGTTGTAAGCATGTAATTGAAATGGAACGCTGTTTTTTTCAAGAAGTTTTACTGCTGGTGTCATCTTACCTTCTTAGTGCTTTTGTCGTAAAAGCGCATGATCTTGTTAACAACGTGATACGTTCTATAAAAATTATATATAGCGCTATTAGTGATAGCGTTAACCGTCACATTGAGCGACAATTCGGAATGTGACCATTAATTTGGTCAGAAGAACAACAATAATATATGTATTCCTCTTTGACGGGCCGATAGCGATATTGGCCGTTTTTTTATCTCCCCGTCTTCATTCGCGTTACCTCTTTGTTGGCTGCACCCACCCGCATCACTGAGTTTACTGAGCTCATCGGGATTTTCTCTCTCTCCATCGCGATGTAACTCGAATTATTTAGGGGCGGTTTTTCAAGCGCTCTGGCAAGTTTCCCTTCCCGTACAAATGCAGTGCACCGACGGCAACCACATAGTTCCCGGCGGGCAGTTGCTGCAAGAAATGCTGCCACGCAAGATTACGTTGATACATAAGTACATCGTATAGTTCGTCGCCAAAAGTGTTCGGCAATTGCACGTTCCCACGCTGCGGCGGCGCTTCCAGCCACCAACTGATCATCATTTGCAGCAGGCGAGCATTAGTATGCCAGTGCGTTAGCGTGTCGGTTAACAGCGGCATACCGCCATCGGGCAAACGGGTGAGAATATCAATTTGATGCTGCGCACCTTCCAGTTCAATAACCGGAATTGCCATCGATTTTGCGGCTTCCAGTAACTGAAAATCAATCCCGTAATTGGCGCGTAAACCGAGGCGCTGCGCCTGGTGAGCCTGCAACACCAGAGCAATTTGCCAGGCCGGTTGGTTCTCAATTTGGCTCAACGGAATGCCCAGTTCCTGGGTTAACGTCACCACTTGCGCCCAGTTTTCGGCAGACAAGCGCTGCTCCAGCGGCAGGTTATCGGGAATATCGGGGAAGGGGGAGCTGTTCTCAGTAATGTCAGCCTCAACAATCAGCGCGTCAGCGTCCCTGAGTTTGTTAATCAGCTTGTCGGACAGCGGCGCCATATCGCGAGTCCCCATATGAATACTGCCAAGCAAGTGCAGCGAACGATTACCCGGAAGGGTGATATCAATCGCGGGCCAGGGATAACTGGTGTTAGAAAGGCTTGAAATAAATGCGGTAATTCGCGATAGCAGACCCATTTGCAGATTCCCTGGCTAAAAAGTCATGCTACCGCTGCGAGGAACCCGGTGCAAATTTCACCGCGGTGGATGGCGGTTTCATCTGCCCGGTTTGTACCGTAGCGTCATCCGACACTCAGTCCTTCGGTTTAAAACGCAACAACCGGTTGGCGTTGCTGACCACCGTAATTGACGACAGCGCCATTGCGGCCCCCGCCACCACCGGGTTAAGCAATGTTCCGGTAAGCGGATATAAAATCCCAGCAGCAATGGGGATCCCCAGCGTGTTGTAAATAAATGCCCCCACCAGGTTCTGCTTCATATTACTCAGCGTGGCTTTGGAAATCGCCAGTGCATCAGCCACACCCACCAGACTGTGGCGCATCAGCGTGATTGCCGCGGTTTCGATGGCGACATCACTCCCGCCGCCCATCGCAATCCCGACTTCAGCCTGTGCAAGCGCAGGTGCATCATTGATGCCATCACCCACCATTGCCACCTGGCGACCCTGCTGTTGCAGATTTTTAATCGCTTCGGCTTTGCCGTCCGGTAAGACACCGGCGATCACTTCGTCAATACCGGCTTCTTTCGCTATAGCGTTGGCGGTCGTTGGGTTATCGCCAGTCAACATCACCAGGCGGTAGCCGTTACGGTGCAAGCGTTGCAGTGCGCTAATACTGTCGGCACGCAACGGGTCGCGGATGGCGAGCAGGGCGACCAGTTTGCCGTCGACCGCCAACAGCACCGGCGTTGCGCCACGGCTTGCCTGAGCTTCTATTTCTACCGTCATTGGGCCGGTATCTACTTTCTGCTCATCCATCAATGCTTTGTTGCCGAGTAACAACTGATGGCCCTCGGTTTCGCCGCTGACCCCTAGCCCGCGTAAGGTGCGGAAGCCATTGACCTGTGGCAGTTCAGTGCTGTCCACTTTCTCGAGAATAGCGTGTGCCAGCGGGTGGCTTGAGCCTTGTTCCAGTGCGCCGGCGAATCGCAACACCTCCTCCTCAGAGCAGTCGTTGTAAGTCACGACCGCGACCACCTGCGGTTTGCCCTCGGTCAGTGTGCCGGTTTTATCAAACACAATGGTATCGAGCGTACTGGCACGTTGTAGCGCGTCGGCATCACGGACTAAAACGCCAAACTCAGCAGCGCGTCCGACACCGGAAATAATCGACATCGGCGTTGCCAGACCGAGCGCACAAGGGCAGGCAATAATCAGCACGGTAGTCGCGATGACCAGCATATAAACGATTTGTGGTGCCGGGCCGAAGAAGTACCAAATAGCGGCGCTAAACAGCGCAATCAGTACCACTACCGGAACAAATATCGCCGAGATTTTATCTGCCAACTGGCCGATTTCCGGCTTACTGCTTTGTGCCTGGCGCACCATGCGGATAATGCGCGACAAGGTGGTGTGGTTACCTGTTGCCGTCGCGCGAAACAGTACGCTGCCGTCCTGCACGACTGTCCCTGCGTGAATCGGCTCGTCGGTGGATTTTTGCTGCGGCACCGGCTCGCCGGTTAGCATGGCTTCATCAAACCAGGCTTCACCCTGGGTAATTTCCCCGTCGACCGGCACGCGGTCGCCAGTGGTTAGCCGCAATATCATGCCAGCGGTCACTTCTGCCAGCGGGACACTTTTCTCACCTTCTTCTGTTACCACTCGCGCGGTTGGCGGGGTTAAATCCAGCAGACGTTCCAGGGCTTTAGAAGAACGTTGGCGAGCGCGTTGCTCCAGCATATGCCCGAGGTTTATCAGGCCGATAATCATCGCACTGGCTTCGTAATAGAGATGGCGTGCTTCCATCGGGAAGTGCTGCGGCCAGATGTTGACGGTAATGGAATAAATCCATGCGGCACCGGTACCCAGTGCCACCAGCGTATCCATGGTGGCGGTTTTGTTGAGCAAACTGCGCCACGCGCTGCGATAGAAATGCCCGCCCGCGAATACCATCACGCCCAATGTAACCAGGCCGATAGCCAGCCACAGCGAGCGGTTGTCGTCGGTGACCATCATATTGTCGCCGAACATCCCCCAAATCATGACCGGGATGCCGACGGCGAGCGCTAGAATCGCCTGCCAGCGGAAGCGTTTAACAGCAGCGTTAGCGGTTTCTTGCTGGCGTTCGCGGCGTTTCGCATCGTCTTCGATGGCTTCCGCGCCATACCCGACGCTTTCCACCGCTTTAACTAAAGATTCGGCGGAGGCAGTGCCCATAATCAGGGCGCTGCGCTCGGCAAGATTTACCCGCGCAAGGCTGACGCCGGACACGTTTTGCAACGCGCTTTGTACCCGTGTCACGCAGCTTGCACAGCTCATCCCGTTGATTAACAACTGTTGGCTATCGTCATCTTCGGTGGCTGTCGGAAGCGAGGAATTAGCCGCTGTCAGTGCTTCCGACGGGATTGATGACTCTGTCAGCGGATCAGACTTTGGGTGGCTTGCGACTTCTGCGCTGTATCCCGCTTGTTTTACCGTTTCAATTAACGCATCAGCAGATGCGTTACCCGTTACGCGAGCATGAGTTTGCGTCACTTCGGCCTGTTCAACGTCAGGGCGCTGCTCCAGGCTTTCTTTAACGCGTTTAACGCAATGCCCACAGGACAGACCGTCGAGATTGAGTTCTATAATTTGAGACATCATAAAATTCCTGTATGATCGTGAGGTTAAATTTTAACCGCCAGACTGACTTCGTTGACTTATTATAAAGGTTAAACCTTCCATCAAGGGGAAGGTCAAGGAGGAAACGTGAATATCAGTGATGTCGCTAAAAAGACCGGTTTGACCAGTAAAGCGATTCGTTTTTACGAAGAGAAAGGGTTAGTCACGGCACCGCTTCGTGCTGAAAACGGTTATCGCAGTTACACGCAAAAACATCTGGATGAGTTGACGCTCCTGCGCCAGGCTCGCCAGGTAGGATTTAACCTTGAAGAGTGTCGTGAACTGGTTAATTTGTTCAACGATCCGGCACGTCATAGTGCGGATGTGAAAACCAGAACGCTGCAAAAAGTGGCTGATATTGAGCAACACATCAGCGAACTTCAGGTCATGCGCCAGCAATTATTAGCGCTTGCCGAATCTTGCCCGGGTGATGACAGCGCGGATTGTCCTATCATCGATAATCTTGTGGGATGTTGCCATCGGCAGTAATCATTGCATTATTTGCGGTGGCAACATCCGACAACACCTGCTTAGAGCGCCTTTATTTTCAACGTAATTCCTTCAACGGCCACCACCACAACTTCCGTGCCGGCAGCTAAATCACTCTCGGCCATCACCGGCCATGAGCTATCCGCTACGCGTATATGGCCTCGGCCATTCACCAGTGTGGTATCCAGATGCAAGCGCCTGCCAATGAGCTGATGGCCGCGCTGATTGAGCACTTCGCCCGGTTCTTGCTGTTTGCGCGTCGACAGCCAGCGCCACCACAAAAATGCCGCAACCAGCGTGAGTACGGCAAAGCAAACGCCTTGCCATTCCCAACCCAATGGCACAATCCACACCAGCAAACCGGTCAGCACTGCTGCAATGCCGCACCACAGCAAATAACCACTGGCGCCGAGCATTTCAGCAGCCAGCAGCAGGCCACCCAGCGTCAGCCAGAAGATATGTGGGTGAGCAAACAGCAGGGCTATCATTTTTTACGCTCAATACCGCTTTGCGCGATAAGTTCGCTAATACCAGCAATGGACCCCATCAGACTGGTGGCATCCAGCGGCATCAGCACCACTTTGCTGTTATTGGCAGAACCAATTTGTTGCAGTGCATCGGTGTATTTCTGGGCAACAAAGTAGTTAATCGCCTGAATATCCCCTTTAGCGATAGCTTCGGACACCATTTGTGTAGCGCGAGCTTCGGCTTCAGCACTACGCTCACGGGCTTCCGCTTGCAGGAATGCTGACTGGCGTTCACCTTCTGCTTTCAGGATTTTTGATTGCTTGTCACCTTCGGCTTTGACGATTTCAGCCTGGCGGATCCCTTCGGCTTCCAGA
Organism: Buttiauxella sp.; assembly: GCA_035271785.1. Taxonomy (GTDB): domain Bacteria; phylum Pseudomonadota; class Gammaproteobacteria; order Enterobacterales; family Enterobacteriaceae; genus Buttiauxella. The sequence goes on along the minus strand of DATERH010000099.1, from coordinate 284 downwards.
ATGTATGCACGCTTCGTTCGCTCGGCTTTCATCTGAGCATTCATCGCGTCAATCAGTTCAGCGGGTGGGCGCACATCACGGATCTCGATACGGGTGATTTTGATACCCCACGGATTGGTGGCTTCATCAACGATATGCAGTAAACGTGTGTTGATGTTGTCACGCTGGGACAGCATTTCGTCCAGCTCCATAGAACCCAACACGGTACGAATGTTGGTCATGGTGAGATTAAGGATAGCGAGTTCAAGATTACTGACTTCATAGGCCGCACGCGACGCATCAAC
>DATERH010000098.1:0-19660 GCA_035271785.1 Buttiauxella sp. | reverse complement strand
TGGGTATCTTTCTCATCTTTTAGGATGAGGTTGATACGGGTAATCAGACTGTCTTCAATAAATTCGATAAGGCTATCGAACATTTTCGTTTTGCTGGGAAAATGTCGATAAAGTGCAGCTTCGGAAACCCCAACAGTCGCTGCGAGCTTGGCAGTTGTAATTCGTTGGTTGCCATCACTGGATTCAAGCATTTGGGCCAGAGACTGAAGTATTTCTTCGCGACGATTCCGTTTCGCAATTTGCTTTTCTGCCATGTTCTAAAATACCCCTGAATAATGTACTTGTCAGGCAGGTAACCACACAGCGCTCGCGAACTTAAAGTTTGCGGTTTTTTCACATTATTTACGCTGTGGGGTTACGTTTTTAAATGAAGTTACTGACGTCCTGAATGGCCGAAACCACCTTCGCCACGGTCGCTAGAATCGAAATCTTCAACCAAATTGAATTCGGCCTGAACGACGGGTACAAACACCATTTGAGCAATACGCTCACCTGGTTCGATAGTGAAGTGATCTTGCCCGCGGTTCCAGACGGATACCATTAACTGCCCTTGGTAGTCTGAGTCTATCAGCCCAACAAGGTTGCCTAAAACAACGCCATGCTTATGACCAAGACCTGAACGAGGTAGAATGACAGCCGCAAGAGTTGGATCGGCAATATGGATAGCCAACCCGGTTGGAATCAGTTTGGTTACACCAGGAGCAAGCTCTATGGCGTCATCCAGACAGGCACGTAGGTCAAGACCCGCAGAGCCGGAAGTCGCATAAGTCGGCAGTGGGAATTGTTGTCCAATGCGAGGGTCCAGAATTTTAACGTCGATTTTTTTCATCATAACGGGTAACTATCTCGTTCAGTAAAAGATGGCCAAGGAGTTCTTTACGCTCAAGAGGTAAGACTTTATCTCCATCCTGCCAGAAAAGGTGCAATGCATTGTTTTCGCTGTTAAATCCCTGGCCTGCTTGTGAAACATCGTTCGCACATATCAGATCAAGGTTTTTACTCAGGCGTTTTTGCTGGGCGTATTCTTCCACATTATTTGTTTCGGCAGCAAACCCAACAACATAAGGGCGATGAGTTAAAAGTGCTGCGACACCGGCAACAATATCCGGGTTTTTAATCATTTTTATTATAATTTCATCGCCTTGCTTTTTTATTTTTTCATCGGCTACGGCAGCGGCACGATAGTCTGCAACCGCGGCACAGCCAACGAAAATTTGTTGTTCCTGCACATGCTGTTGGACCGCAGCTTCCATTTCCAGCGCCGTGGTGACATCAATACGTTTTACCCAGGGTGGCGTTGGCAAAGTAACAGGGCCTGAAATTAACGTCACATTTGCGCCGCGTGCTGCCGCTGCCGCGGCGATCGCATAACCCATTTTTCCGGAGCTATCGTTAGTGATATAGCGCACTGGGTCCAGGCGTTCGCGGGTTGGGCCGGCGGTAATCATGACATTAAGATTTTGCAGATCTTTGATGACAGCAAAATGTTGAGTGGTCATTTCAACAAGGGTTAATGGGTCAAGCATACGACCCGGGCCAATATCGCCACAGGCCTGGCTGCCGCTATCTGGCCCCCACATCAACAAGCCGCGTGAAGAGAGTACTTCAAGATTATGTTGAGTCGCTGTGGCTCGGTACATTTGTTGATTCATGGCAGGGACAACAGCAACAGGCGCAGGTGTGGCAAGACAAATTGTGCTCACCAGGTCATTCGCCATGCCTACAGTAATGCGCGCAATTAAATCGGCCGTGGCGGGAGCAAGGATAACTAAATCAGCCCATTTGCCTAATTCTATATGACCCATTGCTGCTTCGGCGGCGGGATCTAACAAGCTGTCTGACACCGGATAACCTGACACGGCTTGTAAACTCAGTGGCGTAATAAAGGCTTTGGCCGCCTCTGTCATTACCACTCTTACCTCTGCCCCGCGTTCACGCAGACGGCGTACCAGTTCAGGTGTTTTATAAGCAGCGATACCACCGCTCACACCCAGAACAATTTTTTTGCCAGAAAGCCCCATCATGATTTTTCCACCACAAGTCACAGTCATCTGGCTATTTTACCACACTCATTCGGTAACGACTTTTTTGCAGTTTGCGAGACATCCCGCATGCGGAATATCTGCATATCGTGTGTGCTTCTCAAGTTGTGCACAATGAGCGACATAAAGGGCAAGGAGGTTCTGATGAATGGGATAATAGAGCAGGATAGTGCGTGTATGCCGCGAGAAAAGCTGCTGAAGTTTGGTGCCAGCTCCTTAACAGACGTTGAGTTACTGGCGCTATTTTTACGCACGGGTTGCCAAAACATGAACGTACTGGTGTTTGCACAGAACTTGTTGCATCAATTTGGCTCATTAAGCAGGCTGTTGTCGGCGGACTATTCGCAATTTAAAGACGTGAAGGGCATCGGAGAGGCTAAATACACACAGCTTAACGCTATTGCTGAGCTGGCCCGGCGTTACTACTATTCTCGTGGAGTTGAAGAACTCTCTTTAAAAGGGCCTGATTCAGTCAGGGAGTTTATTCAAAGCCAACTGACGACCGCAGAGCGCGAGATTTTCATGGTAATTTTTCTGGATAACCAAAACCGGGTGATTAAACATAGCCCCATGTTTGCTGGAACCTTGAACCATGTTGAGGTCCATCCGAGAGAAATTGTGCGCGAAGCGATGAAATCAAATGCAGCGGCGCTAATACTCGCGCATAATCACCCGTCTGGTCGAGCAGAGCCGAGTAAAGCTGATCGTGTTATTACCGAACGCATCGTAAAAGCTTGCCTGTTTATGGAAATTCGAGTGCTCGATCACCTTGTTATTGGCCGTGGAGAGTACGTTTCTTTTGCAGAACGTGGGTGGATTTAGGTCGAATAACGCGATCCTTGGGGATCTTTGTCTGTTCGGGACTTGAGCACATGCGTTATGCAGCGTATACTACGCCACCTTTGAGAATCTCGGGTTTTGGCATTATGCGCCTGGCACTGTGGTTCACATTGAACCGCCAGGGACCAGGCTTGCGGCCTGACGAGGCGCCATAACCCTATACGAAGCTCGAGCTAATTTGATTTTTGGAGAATAGACATGTCCCGAGTCTGCCAAGTTACTGGCAAGCGTCCGGTGACCGGTAATAACCGTTCCCACGCAATGAACGCGACCAAACGCCGTTTCCTGCCGAACCTGCACTCTCACCGTTTTTGGGTTGAGAGCGAGAAGCGTTTTGTCACACTGCGTGTATCTGCTAAAGGTATGCGTGTAATTGATAAGAAGGGTATCGAAACGGTCTTGGCCGATATGCGTACCCGTGGCGAGAAGTACTAAGAGGAATTAAGTCATGGCTAAAGGTGTTCGCGAGAAGATCAAGCTGGTTTCTTCTGCTGGTACTGGTCACTTCTATACCACTACGAAGAACAAGCGTACTAAGCCGGAAAAACTGGAACTGAAAAAGTTCGATCCAGTTGTCCGTCAACACGTACTGTACAAAGAAGCTAAAATTAAATAATTTTAGTATCTTTGATGAAAACCTCGCTTCGGCGGGGTTTTTTCGTTTTAGGTTTTTAGTTTGGAGGAGAGATGCCTGAATTACCTGAAGTAGAAACCAGTCGCCGTGGCATTGAACCACATCTGGTCGGTGAAACTATCCTGCATGCCGTCGTGCGTAATGGTCGCTTGCGTTGGCCTGTCTCCGATGAAATCCATGCTCTAAGTGACAAACTCGTCTTAAGCGTGCAGCGCCGCGCTAAATATCTGCTACTCGAGCTTTCTGATGGCTGGATTATTATCCATCTTGGGATGTCGGGTAGTTTGCGCATTCTTCCTGAAGATTCTCCTGCCCAAAAGCATGACCATGTCGATTTGGTCATGAGTAATGGCAAAATCCTGCGGTATACCGATCCGCGTCGCTTTGGTGCCTGGTTGTGGGCGAAAGAGTTAGAAGGCAGTAATGTGCTGGCGCACCTTGGGCCAGAACCTCTAAGTGAAGAATTTTCAGCAGATTATCTGCGTGAAAAATCTGCGAAAAAGAAAATGGCGATAAAGCAGTGGATTATGGATAACAAGTTGGTGGTGGGTGTGGGTAACATTTATGCCAGTGAATCGCTGTTTGCAGCAGGAATCCATCCTGATCGCTCTGCTCAGTCACTTTCAAACACTGAATGTGAAATTCTGGTCAAAACCATTAAAGCGGTACTGCTGCGTTCTATTGATCAGGGCGGGACCACGCTCAAAGATTTTCTGCAGTCAGATGGTAAACCGGGTTATTTTGCTCAAGAGTTACAGGTTTATGGGCGTACAGGAGCGCCATGTCGGGTCTGTGGTGTGCCAATAGTTACCAGTAAGCACGGGCAAAGGAGCACGTTTTATTGCCGCCATTGCCAGCATTAATTATCCCCGTCATCCTTCAAGCCGCATGGGTGTTAGCTGCTTACCCCAGTCGCTTACTCGGGTAAGCTGCTCCCTTGCCGCGTTACTCGGCGACGCCTCGCCCCGTTGGAGCCTGCGCAAGCGCTGTTCAAAAGGCTGAAACCTTTTGTCCTGCAATTCGAATGCTATTAGGGATGTTTGATTTTTTCCAGTAACGCTTTGCAGACAAGCTCAGGTAGGAAATGTGCAACATCACCGTCATGACGAGCGACTTCTTTAACCAGCGATGAAGAGACAAAAGACCACTCTTTCGAAGGCATCAGGAATACGCTTTCGAGCTCTGGCATTAAGTGACGGTTCATATGAGCTAGTTGCATCTCATATTCAAAATCGGCCGCCGTGCGCAGCCCTCTAACCAGGACGTTAGCTTGTTGAGTTTTAGCAAAATTCGCCATCAGATCGCTAAAGCCGACAACCTCAACGTTTGGCAGGTGTGCGGTAACACCTTGGGCGAACAGGACTCTTTCTTCCAGCGTGAACATGGTCTTTTTGTGCGGGCTATTCGCAATTGCCAGAATCAAGGTATCAAACATCATCGCAGCACGGGTCACAATGTCCAGATGCCCGTTGGTTATGGGATCAAAAGTACCAGGATAAATCGCTCGGGTGGTCATAGAGTGTTATTTTCCGTATTGCCTTGATTCAGTGCCCAGAGTTCAGTGTACTTATTAAACGTATACTGCGCATTGACCACCGCAAGTAACCAACCCTGCTTTCCATCAAGAAAGCCCGCACGTAACAACAGCGTTTTACAAAAAGCTCCAAACGTATGACCGAAAATCCCTGCGATAGAGACTCGTTTGCCACGTTGATGGTGCTCCTTTGCCCAGGCTGTTGCATAATTTAACTGTTTACGTTGGAAACTGGGGAAATCACGGCAGGTCAAATGGAGCAAATCCCCTTTGAGCGGGATAACTTTTGCTCCGGGTGCTTCGAGAGATTCATGCACCTGATTGTCATTATAGCGGTAGCGTGAGCGAGCATAGAGGCGAGTCACACGATCCGGATACCATCCACTATGGCGCATAAAACGGCCAAGGAACAGGTTGCGGCGTGCAATACTGTAAACAGCCTCTGGTTGAGGATTATCTAATGTCGCTTTAAGCGTCCTGGCCAGTTCAGGTGTAACACGCTCATCGGTATCGATCATCAGAATATAATCGTGGCTGGCATAGTTCTGTGCCAGCTGACGCTGTTTTCCAAAGCCTTGCCAGTTTTCGTTAATGAATACTTTAGCACCCGCCTGAAGGGCTATCTCGACCGTGGAATCTGTACTTCCAGAATCCAGCAAGACCACTTCATCTGCCCACGCGACTGATTTCAGGCATTCTGGCAGCACGTCTGCCGCATTTTTAGCGATCATGACCACCGACAAACGATTGGGCATTAGTGGCTCCGTTGCGGCAGGTATGGTTGCAATAATTGTAGTAAGCGTTGCAGGGCGCCCTGATTCTGGTGAAGGACTTCCACAGCATGACGGCCATAGTAAAGACGGTAATCTTCATCGGTTAGCAGAGTAGTGATTTCGCTAACTAGCGACGAGGCATCCGTGACGGTAATCAACCCATCAGCACGCTGCAATCTGGCGCAAATATCTTTGAAATTGAGGGTGTGTGGACCCATCAATACTGGAATAGCATGAGCGGAAGGTTCCAGTGGATTATGGCCTCCGCGTTCAACAAGGCTACCACCCACAAAGGCGAGGTCGGCAATTCCGTACAGCATCATCAGTTCGCCCATCGTGTCACCGATAACGACTTGCGTGCTGCTTGACGGTTTTTCACCACTGCTGCGCATGATGTAACTGAAACCCGCCTTCTGAGCCATATCCCGCGCATCTTTGAAGCGTTCTGGGTGACGTGGGACAAGAATTAACAGTAAATCTGGAAATTTGGCCAATAGCTGACGGTGAGCATCCAGAATGATGGTCTCTTCACCATCATGGGTGCTGGTGGCAATCCACACTTTACGATGCGGAGCCCACTGGCGGCGTAGCGTAATCGCACGGGCGGCGAGCTCAGGGGTCACAGAAATATCAAATTTCAGGCTACCGGTGACCGTTAACTGAGAACGTTTCAGGCCAAGCTCTATGAAACGGTCACCATCTTCTTCATTCTGCGCGGCGATGAGGGTAATTTTGCTCATCAGACGACGCGCGAAACTACCTAGTTTTTTGTATCCCTTCGCTGAGCGGGCAGAAAGACGGGCATTAGCAATGACCAGTGGGATTTTTCGTTGGTGTAATTCGTTGATCATATTTGGCCACAATTCAGTCTCCATCACGATAACTAATTTAGGGCGCACGGTATTGAAAAAGCGCTTCATGGCGCAAGGGAGATCGTAAGGCAAATAAACGTGATGTACATTTTGCCCAAAAGCCGACTCTGCACGTTCTGAACCTGTTGGGGTCATTGTGGTGACGGTAATTGGAATCGTTGGGTAACGATGGCGCAGGGCGCGAACTAATGGAATTGCCGCCAGTGTCTCACCTACGGAAACTGAATGCAGAAGAATACCATCGGGCTCCACTTTTCCACGGCAATAGCCGTAGCGTTCCGCCCAGCGTTTTCGGTACGCGGGAGCTTTACGGCTACGGAGTAACAATCGCAGCCACACAAAGGGCTGAATAAGATAGAACAGGGCGGTATACAACGATTCCAAGCGAATTTTCCGTATTTTCATTATCGGCGGGCAAATTCTAAGCATTCGGGAAGCTTAAAGCTATTGTTTTGGTAATATCACGAAGGCATTACTTAGTATTCATATGAGTTAGAGCTTGATTTGCTGAAGTAGCGGGCGGCATGTGACCACCCGCTTATGAGAGGTCTATCAACCCGGTACGCGGATCGCTTTCTTCAGTTTTAAATAACGACGCCCCAGACGCCAGCGCAGACGGAATCCGCGAGCATTTTTCCAAATCAGACGCCAGATACCGCGATCAAAAAACTCCTGAATGATCATCTTCTTCTTGTGCGGATCTTTCATATTATTGAAAGTGTGTAATATCCCCAGACCCTCTTTGGCGATTTGCCAGTTACAGGCTGGGATATTCTTTACCGCTTCCGGATAACGTTGGTTAATTGCATCCAACATTTCCAGTATTTTCATATAATGGCGAGCTGAGCGGATCAGGGTGTCATCGGTATCTGGTTTATGGGAAACCGAGGCTGAGTGGATGTAATAATCGTAGTATTGCTCGTCAGAGTATTGAACGCGCTTCGCAGCAAGTAACACTTCCGTTGTCCACGGAATGTCCTGGTGGCGTAAACCGGGTTCGAACCGAAAGCCGTGTTCTCGAATAAAGTCATGACGATACAAGTTCAGCCAGGTTACATGCAGAAACTTGCGTGAATCCAGTGCACGTTTAAGCCATTGGGGGCCATTCAGTACGTCAGTTGACTGAAGTTTGTCGCTTGGAAAAATCGGTCGAGAAGGTTTCTTGTTGTTTTCGTAAACGTAATTCCCGTTACACGTCACCACATCCAGTTCATTTTTTAATGCTAAATCAATCAAATGACGGTACATGCCGGGTTTGAAGTCATCATCGATGTCCGGGAAGGATAGGTACAGACCTGTTGCTACAGCAAGCCCGGTATTACGTGCAATCGAAACACCCTGATTTTCCTGCTCGATGATTTTCATGCCAGGGAACTGACCGCGCCAGGTCTCAATGATCGCCATGGAACCATCAGTTGAACCATCGTTCACCATAATGACTTCCATGCTGTCGATGTTCTGAGCTTCAAGACAGGCAAAGAATTTAGCTAAAAAAAGTTCGCCGTTATAAACCGCTACAACAACGCTAAGAAGTGGCCGTAGATTCTGTGGCATAAAATTACCCGAAAATATTGTTATTTTTCTTCTGTTGCCAGAGACAAATACTGCTGGCAGATGGCACCAATGCTATATGACTCAATGGTCGTGGTATCAATAACCGGCGGGTTGTTGTAAATATCCAGCATAGTGTCCGCAAACTCCTGAATGCTCATACCTGAAAGACCTCGAGCCAATTCTCCAGTAAGAATCTCAGCTGGCCCGCCAGGACAATGTGTACTCACCGCGGGAGTCTGGCAAATTAGCGCTTCGACCAGAACGTTGCCAAACCCTTCGCAGTCGGAACTCAATAGCAGCATATGTGCATTGGCAATCCATGGGTAAGGGTTAGATGCGAATGGTTTCAGAATCACGCGGTCAGCAACACCTGCCTTTTCGGCCATGGCTTTTATTTCGGCAATACGCTCGTCACTACCGTTACCCATCAGGACTAGCGGGGCTTGAATTCCACTGAGTGCATAAGCACGAATCAACCGGTCATGACGCTTATGTTCATGGAAGCGACCAACATGGATTAAATAATCTTGCCCAGACATTTCGCACGGCTCTTTCGCGTTTAAATATATTCCGTCGATATCGAATGGGTTGTGGATAACGGTGCCCCTGGACAACGTAATATCAAAAGCGGTAGTAATGTCGTGCAGTACCGCCTGAGACACGGCGACGACATTGCTATTGTGGTAAACGCTTTGAATTTTTTTACGTTTTAACCAACGAGAAAAACCCTGCCGATGCTGAATATACGAGTAAGAGAACATGCCATGGACACAGTACCAGAGCTTCTCACGTGCGATTGATTTTGTGTGGGCAACAATGCGATCGGTTTTATGCAGGTGAGAAAAGACCAGATCGAAATTCCCTTTTTTCTGTGCTTGCTCTACCGCGCTATCAAGCAAAGCTGCACGGCGAGACAATTCAGTCAGTTTGCGCCAGGGCTTTTTACAGGTATCCAAAATGACCTGATAATCAACGTCTTCCGGTATCTCGTAATCACAGACACGACGAAGCGAGAAAACGGAAACCTGATGGCCCATCGCTACCAAACCTTTCGATAAGGTGAGGACAGTTTTCTCAGCACCGCCTCCCGGTAAACCATCAATAATCATTAGGATACGCATCATCTAATCCAGTATATTTTGATACAGCGAAATAAGTTGCTGTGAAAGTTTTTCCGGTGTCGCATCCCTGACTCGTTCACGAGCATAACTTCCCATTTTCTCATCCACAAAGCGCGATGGTATTGCCATTACCGCTTCTGAAAGTTGTGGGATATTGAGTGCATCACAAACGTATCCATTTTGTCCGGTTGTTATAAATTCAGCCCCACCGCACGTGGGTGAAGTAATAACCGGTAAACCACATGCCATTGCCTCAAGAATCACATTTGGAAATGGATCATATAACGTTGGCAGTAATAGTCCATCAGCGGTTTGATAGAAAGGCAGCGTATTTTTTTGCATTCCCATAAACCGTATCCGATTCTGGCACCCTAGAGAGTGCGCCAGTTCTCGATAGCTTTTCTCGGCTTTATCTTGCCCGACTACGACCAGAAAGCGATCAGTATTAGCAATCGCCTTGATTGCACTGGCCAGCCCTTTACGCTCAAAACCTGAGCCGACAAAAACCAATGTCACAGCACTTTGCGGGATAGATAGTTCATCACGCAACTTCACGCGCAACTCTTCATTTGCCGGAACGAAGCGGGAGGAGTCAATGGCATTATAGATGACATGTATCTTATTAGCAGGTATAGAGAAATCTTCGATAATTTCTCTTTTAACCATTTCGGCATTACAGATGACAGCTTTTAGCTCGGGAGCCTGATACATCGCCCGTTCGGCCTGCATAACATAACGATGGTATCTATCAAGAAACAACCACTTTCCACGCCAGCTGGGTAAAATTCTTGCTCGCTGCATTAACCAACGGCGATGAACACCATCACCTGCACGATAAATATCACAGCCCGCTATGCGTTCATGGCTTTGAACAATATCGAAATTCTCACGTTGCCATAGCGCTCTTGCCGCATCGGCAAAGCCTTTTTCACGACTGATTCGACCAAGCTTAAGCGGATCACAAATATGAATATGCCAGTTGGCCTGGCGCTCACCTTGCCATTGCCGCGTGATAACGTTGAGCTCCATATCATGGGCGCTTAACGCCTCTAGTGCGCGTGAAACGAAACGCTCAGCACCACCATCCGGGCGATATTTTTGGCGGACAATTGCCAGACGGCAACGCTTCATAACAACTGTTTCCTTGCAGCAGCGACAACAACATCGACCGGGATGGCATCGAGGTAACGTTCTTTCGTGTTGGTATCAATTTTGTCAGGATCGGGCAGAGCACCATAATTCCCGGCCCAAATGACTTCACCAACGACGTCCCACGGACTCCAGAATGTTAATTTTGAAGGGCCAAATAGTGCGATACATGGCGTTTTCAATGCGGCAGCCATATGCATCGGTACTGAATCAACACCAATGAACAACTTAGCGTTATCGATCAGAGCCGCTAATTGACGCAGAGTTAACTCACCCGCCAGGGAATGAATTCGCTCTGACGGACATAACGCACGAATTTTTTCAATCATCGCTTTTTCGTTTTTATCCGGCCCTGAGGTTAAAACCAGGTCATGCCCATCTTTTTGCAGAGCAGTGATTGTTTCGGCCATTTTTCCCTCATCCCAGCATTTGAAGAACCAGCGGGAGGTGGGCTGCACCACAATATAAGAACCTTCAATCCCATTGCTTTGCAGCTTACTTTGCACTGACTGCCAGTCGTCAAGTTGATAGCTCATCGTAACATCTCTGACTGGAGCAACATGCAATGGGGCAAGAATAGATAGGTTTTGCTCCACAGTGTGCAGGGCCTGATGGCCGGACACTGAAGCGAGCTGAGTGTGGCAATGTTGCCAGAACCAACTGCGGCGCTTATTAAAATCGAAGCCGATACGCGAAGGAGCACCGGTGAAGCGGGTAACAATGGCGCTTCGCCACTGATCTGCAAGATTGATAACCAGACTATATTTTTGCTCGCGCAATGTTTTGAGTAATTGCCACTCTTTGCATAAATGCCGGCGAGTACCGAGTTTGCGCCATTTACGGTCAATTCCATAAATACGATGAATGAACGGATGTGAAGCTAACATCTCTCGCGTTTCTTCATAGAGCAGAACATCAATTTCTGCTTGTGGCCAAGCTTGATGTAATGCATTGATAACCGGAGTTGTGAGCAACATGTCACCATGATGGCGCAACTTTATCAGTAAAATACGGGTAGGTGGCGCAGCCGCGTGAGCATTCAAAGCGTTATTCATTATCATCTTTAGGTGATTAACCAAAGGGTGATTCTAATAGACCTTGAGTGTGGTTGCTACATTTGTGCTCAGGAGTTAGAAATTTGGACGTAAGCGGTTTGCCCTTATCTGGCGGGCTGCGTAACATGATGTGAACATCTTTATCTCTGAGACGGAAATGACCAAACCTGCATTCATCATCACCATTGATACCGAAGGCGATAATCTCTGGCAAAACCACCGACAAATCAAAACTGAGAATGCGCATTTCTTGCCTCGTTTTCAGTCTTTATGTGAAAAGTATGGTTTTAAACCGGTTTGGCTCACGAACTATGAGATGGCTGTGGATCCGGTTTTTATCGAGTTTGCTAAAGATGTGATTGCTCGTGGCCAGGGTGAAGTTGGCATGCACTTACATGCCTGGAATAGCCCACCCGATCACGATTTAACCGGCGATGACTGGCGCTGGCAGCCCTATCTCATTGAGTACAGTGATGAGGTCATGCGTGAGAAGGTGATTTATATGACCACATTGCTGGAAGAAACATTTGGCACAAAAATGATTAGCCATCGTGCCGGACGTTGGGCGTTTGATAGTCGCTACGCCAAATTGCTGGTGGAGTTGGGCTATAAAGTCGATTGCTCGGTGACACCGAGGGTTAACTGGCGAAATGCGAAAGGTTCCCCAACCGGCTCTGGTGGAACGGATTATCAGCACTTCCCAAGTCAGGCTTATTTTATGGATCTGGATAATATTCATCAGACGGGAAATTCAGCGTTTCTCGAAGTCCCGATGAGTATTCAATATAAACATAGTGCTTTGATGAATAGCTTTAAACAAAGCTATGATCGGTTGAGAGGTAAATATCGTAGCCCTTCGGTTAATTGGCTACGCCCGTCAGGCGGTAACGCTGCACAAATGATAGCAGTTGCAGAAAAAACCTTATCTCAAGGTAATGACTACGTTGAATTTATGCTTCATTCGTCTGAATTTATGCCAGCCGGTAGCCCAACATTTAAAGATGCAGCGGATATTGAGCAGCTTTATCAGGATCTTGAGACATTATTTTCCTGGCTCGCGGAGCGAACCAGGGGAATGACGTTGGCAGAGTATTATGTACTGAAAGACAAACAAGTACAGTAGTCTGCACTTGTTTCTTGTGATCACGAAATGGTCTTTTTTATAGGTGTACTCAGAATGACTGCCAGAGGGAACCAAAACAGGAACCAAAACTCTTGAGGGTTCCCAATGATGAACATTCCTTGAGACATATAATAAATGAGACAGAATATAAATATAGATACTTCTGTTTTTTGGTTTTCTTTCATGTGTTTAGGTGCTTGAAGCAACCCATGGCCAATAACCATCGTTAGTAATGCCAAACCAACTATGCCACCTTTCAATAATGAGGCGAGATAAATGGTATGAGTAGTTGTTATATTTTGCCCAATACTATTTACAAAAGTTAAACTCTGATTGTAACCCCAACCCCAGATTATTTTTTGCTTTGCCATTTCAAGGGCATGTTGCCAAATGCCAAATCGGATAAAACTCTGTTGGTACAAGCTTTCCATGCGACCGATAAATATATCATAAAACTTCGTCATGAATATCATCGAAATAACCACAGCAATTATTCCTAGACCATATAATATATTCTTCATTGTATAGCGCGGGTTTATGATAAACAGAAGTATAAATACGGAGATAAAGGCAATCAAGGGGCCGCGACTTTGTGTTAGCAATAATGAAGTGAGTAAAATTGGCATCAGCAAGTAGAGCCAATTTTTCCCAGTTTCACGGATGAAAATAATTCCGCAGAAAATACCTATCGCCATATAGCCAGCCAAATCTATTACATTATCAGGGGCCCAAGGGAAGGCGACACCAAGTCTATTGGTTGTAAGGTGAGTTTTATCAACCATTATTAAAGTAAGAATGGAAAGAAAAGTCATGCCGATAAATACGGCCCCCATGACATATTGTTTATAACCAAACTTATCCAATTGGCGATAAAGACAAATAAAGGTTAATAGATAAAGAGCATGCTTTAATGTTGAGCTTATATTACCCGGATTATTAGACCATAAGTTAGAAAGAGAAAAATACATCAAGAATAAAAATGGAAAAACCAGCCCTTTTAAAAAGGTTCGGTCATTAAGGAAATTTTTTCTTGATTCATGAGAGAAAATCAATGTCCCTATGAAAAGGATAAGTGAAATGTGAAATAGTAGGTTCACCTTTGAAATGTTGCAAAATATAGAGCTTAGAAAAACAAATGCTATAAAAATAAATGCATATGATTTCTCTACACGAGAGTTATTCTTTAAAAGCATCACGATAATCCAATTTTGTGAAAATAGATGATGGGATTGCACTGTCTAAAGATAAATTGATAACGTCAATATTTTTATTACTCAGCGCTTGGTTAGCAAGAGTAAACGCTGGGATAATAATATCATGTAATTTCTCATCGAGAAAAGAGGGTAGCATGTTATCTTTGGTTTCATAAAACCGTGGGCTGGAGAAGTTAGTCATATCCAATCCTGCAATGTATATTTTCTTAAATCCTAAGAAAGAAAGGATTTGAAGTGCCCAATATACAACTGTTCCTGCATCAAAAACCCCATTTCTAATGTCATAATTAAATCCAATATTTTTTCTTTCAGGTAAGAATGTAATCTGTGGTTGAGGGAAGAATGTTGAATATATTTCATTGAATGGGATTTGTGGTTTGAAGATCTGAGAGCATTTGTCTTCAATAATAGATAGTTTACACTTTATATTTTTCAATGAAAATTTATCAACTAATTTTACAACGCCATGCATTGTTGTGAAAAGAATTAAATTTTTTTTTCCAACGATCTGTTTAAGTAATTCGGTTTTTTCATCAATAAATAACATGTCGACTATGATATAAATACTAAAATCAACAAGGTCATTAAGATGCCATGCGCCATTGACACCAATTGCTGGTATACTTTTAATAGCTGAAAAATCTATTTTTTTTATCGAGGGTCCAGTTGCAATCAATAATGCATTGCCATCAAAGCTATCTTTAAGTGTAGATAAGTTTTGTAATGTAATTATATTATTTCTATAACTTACTTTTGAGATGGCGCCAAAGTCGTCACGTTGAATTTTGACGAAAGGCCATAGATTCTCATTGTGACGCATCCTTCTAGGATGCGTATAACGATAGATCTGTTTCGTAAAAGTTCCCATCAGACTCTCATACTCTTCTATTGTTTGTTATTTAAACTTTTTTATAAAATCATAAATGCCAGATAATTCATTATCACTCAATGCAAACATCTCTTCTCTTGTTCTATCAAAATAATAAGGTGCCTGGAAGATATAGGATTTCTCATGTTCTTTGCTCCCAATCAGTAATACGTTCCCTAATGGTCTTTGCTCTGTAATGCAACATGGCCCATATATCAGCACAATAGGAATTCCTACGGCATCGGCGATGTAAACATTTCCAGAGTCTGATGCAATATAGTAATCCATTTTGCTGATTGCAAAGGGCACATCTTCTAAAGGAAGTTCACCTACCAGACTTACAATATCTTCCCGCATTCCGACTTCACGGTGTAGATCATCCAACCATACTTGTTCATTTTGAGGGCCAAAAACATAGTAAATACAGTTTAACCCTTCTAATACATCAAAAATTTTCTTCCAGATTGCTGGAGGGATAGTTTTTGATTTGTTTCCTGCAGAAATGCTCAGACCTATTTTGGTTACGTTTTGTTTATCCAATGACACTGGATAGGTCACAGGTTTTCGTAACGGTAAGGTGGCATGCTTAGGAGCATCACGCCAGGTTAGGTTACGATCAGCAAGCTTAAGGTAATCGTCAACAGTTAATTGGTCTTTACGATGTTCTACAACACCGTTCGCCGTAAAATAAAACAAAGCGTGGTACCAGCGGCGAGTGTAAGTCGAGAGGAATTGTTTGTTTGCGGCATTGCAAACAGCAGCAAAGAAAAGGTTAGTACTGTTAGGTTGTAACAAATAGACGTTTTCGTATCGATTCAAAAGAGTTAATGCCAGGCGGAACTTACGCCACAGGTTCTTTTTGTGTTCTTCGATAAGAAATATAGTATCAATAGTTTCGTCATATTTTGCCAACGGAAGAACAGTTTTGCCGATTAAGACATCACTGTGCTTTAGATAGGAGAGCAAAGGCGTGACGTTGACGAAATCACCTATTTTTGCCGTTTGAATCATCAAGTTTCGGCCTGTTTTTTTATAAAACAGTTTTCCGAACAATTTGAACGGGAGGCAAAGGATGAATAGTAATAGATAGCTCATTGATCGTTATTCTGCTGCTATGTGGCTAATTTTCTGGAGTGCGGTAAAAGTATCTGCAGCGGTAATGTTAGCCATGTTTTTTTCTGCGCCTCGTATATCATGCTGATTTTCGCCGTAACCACCAATCAAACCAGGATCGGTAGGGCCATATAATGTAATGTTCGGACGATTAAGTGCAGCAGTCAGGTGACTCAGTCCTGTGTCGACTGAAACGACAGCCCTGGCACCTGCAAGCTGTTTGGCTACTTGTTCAAGTGACAAGCGCGGCAACACCTCAACCTTATCAAATCCGTGGGCCAAACGGATTGCTCGTTTGTGCTCGTGCTCTGCACCCCACGGGAGTTTAATACGTAAGCCAGTTTCATGCATTAATTGAATAAGATTTCGCCAGTGTGATTCCGGCCAGTGCTTTTCATCGCGAGTCGTTGCATGCAGGAAAATGAAATATTCCCCTGTATCGGATGGGGCCATAGCCAGGAAGTGCTGTGCGATAGCGTAATCGCCCTGAACAGCCGGCTTCTGGTAACCCAGGCTTTTGGCGAACAGCTCACGCGTGCGTTCAACCGCATGCTGTTGCTTCGCAATGGCGTGGCGGTGATTGTAGAACAAGCTGGCTAATGGTTCGCGAGCGCTGTTCCAGTCCATGCCGTGTTTTACCCCTCTGGCTTTTCTTGTCACCAGAGCTGCACTTTTTATCAATCCTTGGGCATCAATGACGAAGTCATATTTTTCAGCGCGCAGCGCCTTGTAAAAAGCGGTACGCTCAGCTTTAACGGCGGCTGAAAAC
Source organism: Buttiauxella sp. (assembly GCA_035271785.1). Lineage (GTDB taxonomy): Bacteria > Pseudomonadota > Gammaproteobacteria > Enterobacterales > Enterobacteriaceae > Buttiauxella. The sequence goes on along the minus strand of DATERH010000098.1, from coordinate 2,999 downwards.
CAGCTTTTACGCCAACGACGAATCGCAACGGGAATAACTTTATCGACTGCAGGGTGCCAGTCTGGGATTTGTGCAAACCCTTCTTCAACGACCCAATCAAAACGGATGCCTGGAATAGCATGCATTGCATCGGTCAAAGCTGGAAGCGTATGCAGGACATCACCCATTGATGATGTTTTAACGATCAATACCCGCATTACGTTTCCTTCTCCGCCTGTAGCAGATCCGTCAGCTCTTCAATCACGCGCTCAGGCGTAATATCAATCAAGCTCTGATGATAACCTTCTGCGGCATCGCCTTTACGGACTTTGTGATAGCCACTAATCAGGCGGATAACTCTCGCCTTATGCGAAAGCGGCGGAGTAAAGTCGGGGCTGCTCGGGCCGTATAATGCCACAAGCGGACGATTCAGCGCGGCGGCAACATGCATCAGACCTGAATCATTGGACACAACAGCCTGGCAAGCCGCAATCAAAATCACAGCTTGCTCTAGTTCCGTGTCACCCGCCAAATTGCGGCAATAAGCCTGTTGCTGGGTGGTCAACGAGCTAACTATATCGTTCCCAGCTTCTTTATCTTTTGCAGAACCAAACAAGACAATCTGATAACCATCATCAATGAGTTTGCCGGCAAGCGTTGCGTAGTGATAATGCGGCCAGCGTTTTGCCGGGCCGAACTCAGCACCAGGGCAGAAACCAATAATCGGGCGCTGTGCGTCAAGACTAAAAGCCCGACACGCCTGCTCTTTTTCCCCGTCATTCACCTGCAACTGTGGCCAAAGTAATGGTTGGGGAAGATCTTTTGCCGACTGCATTCGCCCTTTGTCGTAAGCCAATGCGATATAGCGCTCGACCATTAAAGGCCAGGCTTGTTTATCCAGAACGCGCGCATCGTTGAGTAATCCGTAGCGCATTTCGCCGCGCCAGCCAGTACGTTGAGGGATACTGGCAAAGAAAGGGATAAGTGCTGACTTAAATGAATTTGGCAGCACATATGCCTGATCGTAACGTTTTGCACGCAAGGCGTGTCCAAGGCGACGACGTTCTCCAATTTCTAAAGCACCATGCCCGAGTGGCATCGACAATGCTTCGTTAACTTCCGGCATACGTGACAGTAATGGACGGCACCAGGCCGGTGCCATCACATCAATGATTGCCTGGGGATAGCGCGCCTTGAGCGTGCGATAGAGACTTTGCGACATCATCATGTCGCCCACCCATGACGGGCCAATCACCAGTATTTTCATGCACATCATCCTTCAAGCTGTCTCTTTGTTGGCTGCCTTCGCTTACCCCAGTCACATAGTTTCCTATGTTCCAGGGGATTCACTCAGTTGCCGCCTCGATACTGCTTGAATGATTTTGTGTATCAGCGTCACGGTTCAGCCAGGCCATATATTCTGTTACGCCTTCGGCAACAGTTTTAAATGGCTTGTCGTAACCTGCGGCACGCAGATTGGTCAAATCAGCTTGAGTAAATTCTTGATAGCGGCCTTTGAGTTTTTCCGGGAATGGAATGTACTCAATGCTGCCCTTTTTATGGTACGCCAGCGCGGCATCGGCAATGGCCTGGAAAGATTCCGCACGGCCCGTACCGCAGTTATAAATGCCGGATACGCCGTTCTGCCAGAACCACAGGTTCACTGCGGCAACATCGCCAACGTAGATGAAGTCGCGTTTAAAGCTGTCGCTGCCTTCAAACAGTTTTGGATTCTCACCGTTGTTCAACTGTGTGTTCAGATGGAATGCAACGCTCGCCATGCTGCCTTTGTGGCCTTCACGCGGCCCGTAAACGTTGAAGTAACGGAAGCCCGTAATCTGGGAGTTGGCTTCTGGCAGGATTTGGCGCACGTATTCGTCGAACAAGAATTTGGAGTAACCGTAAACGTTTAGTGGCTGTTCGTATTCACGAGACTCAATGAAATCGCTGTTGCGGCCGCCGTAGGTTGCAGCGGAAGAGGCGTAGAGGAACGGGATTTCGTGTTCCAGGCAATAATGTAGAACTTCTTTGGAGTACTGATAGTTGTTATCCATCATGTACTTGCCGTCCCACTCGGTAGTGGAAGAGCAGGCACCTTCGTGGAAAATGGCTTCGATATCGCCGAATTCTTCATCCGCCATAATCTGGATTAAGAAGTCTTCTTTATCCATATAGTCGGCGATATTCAAATCAACGAGGTTGGCGAACTTGGTGCCATCCTTCAGGTTGTCTACCACCAAAATATCTGTACGACCAATATCATTCAGGGACTTAATGATGTTGCTGCCGATAAGGCCAGCACCGCCGGTGACAATAATCATGAGCGAAACCTTAAAAAATTAGAGGGCAATGAGGCCCATTACCTCACGCGTTTATGACTCCTATCATACCATTACCCGAATTGTCTTTCCTAATAACACGATTCTGGAAAGCACCTCGTGATTTATGCTGAAAATTCCAATTTCATTGAAACGTCATCTCGTCTCCAGGTATAGGTTTGGGTAATATGTTCCGAAATTAGCCATGCCTGGAGAATCACAATGCGCGGAGATTTTTATCAACAGTTAACATCCCAACTTGAAACCGCACGCGCGGAAGGGTTGTTTAAAGAAGAACGTATAATTACTTCAGCTCAACAGGCTGATATCACTGTTGCTGACGGCAGTCATGTTATTAACTTCTGCGCCAATAATTATCTGGGACTCGCAAACCACCCTCAATTGATCGATGCCGCAAAGCAGGGTATGGATAAACATGGCTTTGGGATGGCTTCTGTTCGTTTCATTTGTGGAACACAAGACAGCCATAAAGAGCTAGAAGGAAAACTCGCCGGCTTCCTGGGGATGGAAGATGCGATTCTTTATTCCTCCTGCTTTGATGCCAACGGTGGCTTGTTTGAAACGCTGCTCGGCCCAGAAGATGCGATTATTTCTGATGCGCTGAACCATGCTTCTATTATTGACGGTGTGCGCCTGTGTAAGGCTCAGCGTTATCGTTATGCCAACAACGACATGCAAGAA
>DATERH010000097.1:0-6690 GCA_035271785.1 Buttiauxella sp. | reverse complement strand
CGTTCCATTTTCAACAATCACAATTTCAAAAAAATCATGATCGTGTTCTGGAAAGGCGCATTGAGGAGCGCGTGGTTCAATCGCAACAGAAGCATGACCAGACGTGAAGAAATCAAAGCCGTGTAATTGTGCCATTCTCTCTATCCTCAACCGATACAATGAGCACAGATAATAGAGAGTGAGAGACGTTCTCACCTTGAATTTTTGACAGCAAAGAAGGTAAACAATGCATGATTTTCAAGAAACCAAAATTGTTCATTAAGAAATGGAGGCGAGATCACACTTGGTCATCGTTACCTTTATTAGACGTTCCTCTAATAGTTGTCTTGAAATAGATTAATCCGACTGTTCATGACTCAGTCGGATTAATTTCAGGTATGTTTATAAACCAGGCGATAGTATTTTTTTAGAACGTATAGCCAATACCTACACGGAAACGAGTTTGACGTTCATCGCTGGTGCTTTTTACTGATACATTCCCTACTTCGACAAACGGGGACCATTGACCAATCATATAGGCAGTTCTGAAGTTATATTCGAAATTGTCTTTTCCACCGTCATATAAATCGTATTTGTCAGCCTTTTTATAAATACCTTCAACAATCCAGTCAAAATTATTCCATTTATATCCGGCCCACACATCCATACGGTTGATGGTGTCATCGTTCCGCTCATCGGAAGAGCGTCTTACATACTCGAAGCGGTAACGAGCACCTACCCACCAACTCTCATTTAGCGTCCATGTGGCTCTAATATAAGGTTTATATACCGAGTAGCTGTTTCCAGTTTCCAGAACAATCCCTGGCTGCCAGGCAACTGCACCACGAGTAAACTGATAGCTCGCAGTATATTCGTTACCTTGCACTTCCATATCATTAAACGGCTTATTGGTATCATCACCACCCGATTTTGCAATGGCTTCAAGAGCAAATCCAAAACCATTATTAAAGCGATGAGAAATATAAGCACGGTCATAATTAGCTTTACTGTCATCCAGATATTCATGACGAACATCAACATAAACAGCATGAGCACTTGTAACGACAAGAGGTAATAAAAGGAATAGTGACTTTTTCATAGTTCGTCCGTTTGAGTTAAATCAAGTTTAAATAATTTGAAAATTTTATGGGTGATTTTTAAGTGCAAGCTAAATCTATAGAAACGATGTTTCAATTATTTTCTTAATTTTTATTAAAAAGTGAGATGCAACTCAAAGTTATAATAAATAATTAGGTTGAGATGCTCATGAGATAAATTTTAGAGTCGAATGGAAAGACTTTTTAATAGCTTTGTCATTTTTGTAATTGATTGATTTTGCTTGATAAAAATATGATTGATAGATGTTTTTTATATTAACGATAAGAAATCACTTTCATATTTATATGTGTCACCGCTCCCTCCTGACAGCATGATTTACCATTCGTGAGGTAAAACGCATCCATCTTTGTCTTTTTGCCAGCATGAAGATTTCACTGTCATTGCCGCGAAGGTGCGCCCAGCCACTACTTAATACACTTTGTGGCAATTATCGTTACCAGGAACTTCAACATGACTTTTCGCAACTGTGTCGCTGTTGATCTAGGTGCATCAAGCGGACGCGTGATATTAGCGTGTTACGACCGCGAGCAGCGCACACTTTCGCTTCGCGAAATCCACCGTTTCGTCAACAGCCTGAAAAATGTGAATGGCGTTGATACATGGGATATCGACAGCCTCGAAGCTGAAATTCATCAAGGCCTGCAAAAAGTCAGCGCAGAAGGAATTGCCATTGATAGCATTGGTGTCGACACCTGGGGTGTTGATTACGTACTGATTGACCGTGAAGGTAACCGTGTCGGCCTGCCGATTTCTTACCGTGATAAACGCACTGACGGTATGATGGATCTCGCTTGCCGCCAACTGGGGCGTGATGAAATTTACCGCCGCACCGGCATTCAGTTCCTGCCTTTCAATACGCTTTACCAATTCCGAGCGCTGGTTGAACAGCAACCCGAGCTGCTCGAACATGTCGAGCACGCTTTGCTTATTCCGGATTACTTTTGCTACCGCTTGACGGGCAAACTGAACTGGGAATACACCAACGCCACCACTACGCAGCTGGTCAATATTGGCAGCGATGACTGGGACGTAACCCTGCTCGACTGGGCCGGTGTTCCCCGTAAATGGTTTGGCACGCCGACCCATCCGGGCCACGTCATTGGCCACTGGACTTGCGGGAAAGGTCACTCCGTTCCTGTTGTTTCGGTCGCCACGCACGACACCGCCAGCGCGGTACTCGGTGCACCACTCAAAGATAACGATGCCGCCTATCTTTCTTCCGGCACCTGGTCGCTCATGGGCTTTGAGAGCAAAACGCCGTATGCCAACAGCGCAGCATTGGCCGCCAACATCACCAACGAAGGTGGTGCGGAAGGGCGCTACCGGGTCCTGAAAAATATTATGGGACTGTGGCTGTTACAGCGCGTCACTAAAGAGCTGGGCGTTACTGATTTGGTTGATCTTATTGAGCGCACTAAACAGACGCCGGCCTGCAAATTTGTCATCAATCCAAATGACGATCGCTTTATTAACCCTGAAAGCATGAGCCGTGAAATTCAGGCGGCATGTCGCGAAAGCAATCAACCGGTTCCGTTCACAGACAATGAACTGGCGCGCTGCATTTTCGACAGCCTGGCACTGCTGTATGCCAAAACCCTGGAAGAATTGGCCACCGTTCGTGGTCGCCCATTCAGCTGCCTGCATATTGTTGGTGGCGGTAGCCAGAACACATTACTTGACCAGCTTTGCGCCGATGCCTGCGGCATTCCGGTTCTGGCAGGGCCAATTGAAGCTTCAACGCTTGGCAATATTGGCTGCCAGTTAATGGCGCTGGACGAAATCACCGATGTTGACGGCTTCCGTAAAATTGTCGCCGCCAACTACGAACTGAAAACCTTTATCCCCCAAACAGATAGTGAGATTGCCCGTTACATCGAGCAGTTTCCGCTGAATACTCAAACACGTAAGGAGTTTTGCGCATGACCACCTCTCTTGAAACAGCCTGGGAACTGGCAAAACAGCGCTTTGCTGCTGTCGGTGTTGACGTTGAATCCGCACTGCAACAACTCGACCGCTTGCCGGTTTCTATGCACTGCTGGCAGGGCGATGACGTTGCTGGATTTGAAAACCCAGAAGGCGCATTGAGCGGTGGGATTCAGGCAACGGGTAATTACCCGGGTAAAGCGCGCAACGCTCACGAATTACGTGCTGATCTGGAACGCGCATTAAGTCTGATTCCTGGCCCAAAACGCCTGAATCTGCATGCTATTTATCTGGAATCTGAGCAGCCTGTTTCCCGCGACAAAATCAAACCAGAACATTTTAAAAACTGGGTTGAGTGGGCGAAAGCGAATAACTTAGGGCTGGATTTCAACCCGTCTTGCTTCTCGCACCCACTGAGCGCTGATGGCTTTACCCTGTCCCATGCTGACGATGAAATCCGCCAGTTCTGGATTGATCACGTTAAAGCTTCTCGTAAAGTGTCGGCCTACTTTGGTGAGCAACTGGGTACACCGTCAGTGATGAACATCTGGATCCCGGATGGCATGAAAGACATCACCATTGACCGCCTGGCACCACGCCAGCGCCTGATCGCGGCACTGGATGAAGCGATGAGCGAAAAACTCAACCCGCAACACCATATTGATGCCGTAGAAAGCAAGTTGTTCGGTATCGGCGCAGAAAGCTACACCGTCGGTTCCAACGAATTCTATTTCGGTTACGCAACCAGCCGCCAGACTGCTCTGTGCCTGGATGCCGGTCACTTCCATCCGACCGAAGTTATCTCTGACAAAATCTCCAGCGCCATGCTGTATGTGCCCCGCCTGCTGCTGCATGTGAGCCGCCCAGTACGTTGGGACAGCGACCACGTTGTGCTGCTGGATGACGAAACACAAGCTATCGCTAGCGAAATAATCCGCCACGATCTGTTCGACCGCGTACACATCGGGCTGGATTTCTTCGACGCCTCTATCAACCGTATCGCTGCGTGGGTTATTGGCACTCGCAACATGAAGAAAGCGCTGCTGCGCGCGTTGCTGGAACCGACTGAAACCCTGCGTCAGCTTGAGCGTGACGGCGATTACACCGCACGCCTGGCATTGCTGGAAGAACAAAAATCACTGCCGTGGGCAGCGGTTTGGGAAATGTATTGCCAGCGTAACGATACGCCGGTTGACGCTCAGTGGCTGAAAACTGTGCGGACTTACGAACAGGATGTTCTGAATAAACGTGCTTAACCCTTGTCGATGGATGTCGTTTCTCTCATCCACCCTACAGCTTATTTCATAACGTAGGGTGGATGAGTCCAAGCGACATTCGCTAAACCAATAACAGGAACCACAAGACTATGCAGAACATCCTCAACGCCTGGTTCGTCGAAGGCATGATTAAAGCAACAAGCGACGCCTGGCTGAAAGGCTGGGACGAGCGCAACGGCGGTAACATCACCATGCGTCTGGATGAAGCAGACATTACGCCTTTCCAGGCTGATTTCCACGCATCACCACGTTATATCGCGCTAAGCCAGCCAATGCCTGACCTGGCGAATACACCGTTTATTGTCACCGGTTCTGGCAAATTCTTCCGTAACGTACAACTGGATCCGGCGGCAAATCTTGGCGTGGTGAAAGTGGACAACCGCGGTACGGGCTACCACATTTTGTGGGGGCTGGCGAACGAAGCGGTACCAACCTCTGAACTGGCATCACACTTCCAGTCACACAGCGTTCGTATTAAAACGACTGGCGGTAAAGACCGTGTGATTATGCACTGCCATGCCACCAACCTGATTGCCCTGACCTACGTGCTGGAAAACGACTCCAATGTGATTACCCGCAAACTGTGGGAAGGCAGCACCGAATGTCTGGTGGTGTTCCCGGATGGTGTCGGCATTCTGCCGTGGATGGTGCCAGGAACTGATGAAATTGGTAATGCGACCGCTGGCGAAATGGCAAAACATTCGCTGGTGTTGTGGCCTTTCCATGGGGTGTTTGGTAGCGGCCCAACGCTTGATGAAACGTTTGGTCTTATCGATACCGCAGAGAAGTCCGCTGAAGTGTTGGTAAAAGTGATTTCGATGGGGGGGATGAAACAAACCATTAGCCGTGACGAGCTTATCGCACTCGGTAAACGTTTTGAAGTGACCCCATTAGCCAGTGCTTTAGAGTTGTAATATTTAAAAAATATAAAAATTTCCAAAGCCTTTCTGGCTGTGGCAACTCGGCTAGAAAGACGAAGGGAAAAACCTGCAAACTGAACCCTACATGCAACGGAGTACAAGCAATGAAAATTAAAGCAATATTAGGTTGTACGCTTACCGCTGTCGCACTCGCTCTATCTAGCTCTGCTCTTGCTGAAGTTAAAATCGCACTTGTGGCGAAATCTCTGGGAAATGGATTCTTTGAAGCGGCAAACGTGGGGGCTCAGGAAGCCGCCAAAGAGTTGGGAGATGTAAAAGTCATCTATACCGGCCCAACGACCACTACTGCCGAAGCACAAATTGAAGTCATCAATGGATTGATTGCTCAGGGCGTTGACGCCATCGCTATTTCGGCCAATGACCCTGATGCGCTGGTTCCGGTGCTGAAAAAGGCCATGCAGCGTGGCATTAAAGTTGTTTCATGGGATTCCGGCGTGGCAAAAGATGGCCGCCAGATCCACCTTAATCCTTCCAATAACGCATTAATTGGCGAAACCAACGTCAAACTGGCTGCTGAAGCTTTAAAAGCGATGAACGCTGAAAAAGGTGATGTCGCAATCCTCAGTGCAACACCGACCTCAACCAACCAGAATATCTGGATTGCTGAGATGAAAAAGGTGTTGCCACAGTATCCTTCTGTGAATTTAGTTTCCGTCGCTTATGGTGATGATCTCTCTGACAAAAGCTACCGTGAAACTGTCGGCTTGCTGAAGTCCTATCCTGATTTAAAAGTCATTGTTTCCCCTTCTTCCGTCGGGATTGTTGCCGCTGCACAAGCGGTGAAAGACCAAGGGAAAATTGGCAAAGTTTACGTGACCGGTCTCGGCTTGCCGTCTGAAATGGCGGGTGCGGTGAAATCTGGCGCATCGAAAAGCTTTGCTATCTGGAACCCAATCGATCTGGGTTACGCCGCAACCTATCTGGCTAATGATTTAGTCAAAGGTACGGCCACCAAAGATGAAGCCAGCATGGGCAAATTAGGCAAAGTGAAATTGGATGCGGATGGTAACGGCGCAATGGCTGAACCGTTTGTTTACGATGCCAGCAACATCGATAAATTCTCCAAAATCTTCTGATTCTGTATTGGCGGGTAACGCTTCGTTTACCCGCCCTACAAAAGCCAAACGTAGGGTGGATAAGCGTGAGCGGCATACACCATTTTGGATAGAGAATTTACTATGACACCTACTACACCCTTGTTGTCCCTGAAAGGGATAACCAAAGTTTTCCCCGGCGTTCGCGCCCTCGAAAATGTTCATCTGGATTTGTGGCCGGGAAAAGTCACGGCGCTTATCGGTGAAAACGGCGCGGGTAAATCCACGCTGGTTAAAGTTATGACCGGGATTTATCAGCCCGAAGAAGGGGAACTGCTTTATAAATCGATACCGATAACGCTGCCGAACCCTGAAGCGGCGCACAAAATCGGTATCACGGCTATCCACCAGGAAACG
>DATERH010000096.1:0-16975 GCA_035271785.1 Buttiauxella sp. | reverse complement strand
CGATACGCGGTTTTAATGGTTCGCTCATCGCAATTTATCCCCAATTAAAAACTCCAGTGCCGCGTCCATGCGAATGTGCGGCATCGGCCTGTCCACATCCATCACCTGTGGGCGGAACTGTTCAAACTGAAAGCCTTGTTTCTCCCAAAATACGCTGCCCGGCAAACGCGACGGAACTTCGCCTGGATAGACAGTTAGCGGCTCACCATCAGATAAACGATTACCGCGTAATGCAGGGATCTGTTCCCCTTTAACATCAACCAGACCACTTTGTGTCGCTTGCACCGATGCCAACCCCATACAGTCCATGTCGATACCTTCGAAGGCAGCATTTTGCCATGCGTCCTGAACCAGCTGCTGAAGCAGCGCCACCATATTGGCGTGTTGATCAACCGTGACGTGGTCGGCCTTAGTCGCGGCAAACAATATCTTGTCGATAACCGGTGAAAACAGTCTGCGGAACAGTGTACGCTGACCGTAATGGAAACTTTGCATCAGCTGCGTCAATGCCAGACGCATATCGTTAAATGCCTGCGGGCCGCTATTGAGCGGTTGCAAGCAATCCACTAAGACAATTTGCCGGTCGAAGCGCAGGAAGTGATTTTTATAAAAACCTTTCACTACCTTTTCACAGTAGTAATCAAAGCGGGTGCGCAGCATGCCAATATTGGTGGTTTTATCGCCTTGGGCGAGTTTTGACTCGCCTACCGCATCCACATCCGGCCACGGGAAAAACTGCAGCGCTGGTGCACCTGCCATGTCCCCTGGTAACACAAAGCGGCCTGGCTGGATAAAGTGCAAACCTTCGCGTTTACAGCGCAGCAGGTAATCCGTCCAGGCCTCTGAGATTTCCGCCAGACGGTTTTCATCGGCAGGCGCCAGCGGGTCTAGTCCTTCGCATAATTTTCGCCACTGTGCTGACCATTCGCCACGATCCCCTTGTAACAAGCCCGTCATTTGTCGTGACCAACTCAGATAGTTTTGCGCCAGCATCGGCAAGTCCAGTAGCCATTCGCCGGGGTAATCGACAATTTCCAAATACAGCGTTGAGGTGTCTTTGAAATGGCGCAATAACGAGTCATTCGAGCGATAGCGCAACGCAAGGCGCATTTCGCTGACACCTCGTGTCGGCGTGGGCCAACTCGGTGGGGAACCGTAAAGCTGTGCTAACCCTTCATCATAAGTGAAACGCTGGATACCTAAATCACGCTGTGGCACTCGCTTAACGCCCAACAGACGCTCTTCGCGCACTGCGTTAAGCAACGGCAAACGAGCACCGTTATGTACGCTCAGTAATTGATTCACCATCGCAGTGATAAATGCCGTCTTGCCGCTGCGGCTTAATCCGGTGACGGCAAGGCGTAAATGTCTGTCTACGCCCCGGTTCATCAGAGCATTTATTTCACTCTTGATTCTGTTCATATGCGTCCTGGTTGCACCTGTACGAAACTGTTATGGGGTAAGTAATGGGGGTCACTGGAGATAAATCAAAGGATATGGCTTCATTTTACACCCTATTTACATAACTACATCGCTAATAGACAGCCAGTAATACGTTAAAGTAATATGCCTTATCTTTTGGTACAGAACAGGATCGGGACAGTCATGTCGCCCACCATTTATGATATTGCCCGTTTGGCGAATGTTTCAAAATCGACCGTTTCGCGTGTGCTCAATAAACAGACTAATATTTCCCCAGAAGCACTCGAACGTGTTTTAAAAGCGATTGAAGAGGTAAATTATCAGCCGAATAAATTAGCCCGGGCGCTAACGTCATCTGGCTTTGATGCAATTATGGTTATCTCCACGCGATCAACAAAAACCACGACGGGAAATCCATTTTTCTCTGAAGTGTTACACGCCATTACTGCGCGTGCGGAACAGGAAGGTTTTGACGTCATTTTGCAGACATCTAAAAACAGCAAAGAAGACTTGCAAAAGTGTGTCAGTAAAATCAAACAGAAAATGATTAAAGGCATTATTATGCTCAGCTCGCCGACTGATGAATCATTTTTTGAAGAGTTAGATCAGTATGCTATTCCGGTAGTGGTGATTGGGAAAGTCGATGGGGAATTCAAGCATGTTTGCTCGGTGGATACCGATAACTACCACGACAGCATTGCGCTAACGCAAACACTGCTCAATAAAGGGCATCGCAAAATAGCTTGCCTGCACGCTCCTCTGGATTATCACGTTTCAGTAGACCGACTTGCGGGGTTTAAAGACTGCCTGCGCCAGCAAAATATTAATTTAACTGATGAATGGATAGTTGATGGTGGTTATACCAATGAAACGGGACTCGAAGCCGCGAAAAAACTATTGACCAGTTCAAATCGCCCTGATGCGATATTTGCCACCGACAGTATGAAGTTAATGAGTATTTATCGTATTGCACAAGAAAAAGAGATCAAGATCCCCGAACAACTTTCGATTGTGGGTTATAGCAATGACATGCTGAGTTTTCTTCTTTCTCCGCCACCTGGCGGTATTGAAGTACCGACTCTTGAATTAGGTACCGCCGGTAGTGCTCTGCTATTTGACAAAATAACCGGAAAAGGGACACCGAGCAGAACGATAATTCCAACAACGATTGCGTTGACTAATTCGATTATGTAAGTCGTCAAAGCGGGTGAGACATAATACTCACCCGCCTGTTTGTATCAGACTTAGAACGCGTAATTCACACCGATGCCCGCATAATGGAATTTGTCGGTCCCACCTTCGTCATGGTTTTCCCATTCGAATGCATATTCCAGCGTCATAGACAGGCCATTCTGGAAATCGTAGGCATAAAGCATTCCCAGACGGTTATAGTCATGATTTTCGCTAGTAGGATCCTCGGACCAATCCCAGTTTGTCCAGCGATCCAACCCCAAACGGGTGTAGGGTGTCAGGGTGGTGTTGCCTAATGAAATCGGCAAATAAGCACGTATTTCCTGAGTCGAAAATTCACCATTGTCTCTATCACTGTCTGTATTAAAGCCACGCTCTAAATAATAATTCGTACGTAGCGAGACGGTATCATTAATTTTCCAGGTAAAGCCTGTTTCTGTTTCGACACGGCTATCAGAATAGCCGGTCTGGTCAAGATCGTTAGCAAAACGGTAATACGCCAACCAACCGCTGAATTTCCAGTTATCGTTGATGTTTACATTCCAGTCGGGTTGGAATTTATAACGCTGGGTATTAGCCGTTCCATTATTTGAGCCATCTTCATCTTTAAAATGGAAGCCGTAATTACGAATGCCGCCGGTTAAACCCAGTGACCAGTCGTCATTATCAAGAATTTGATAGCGGATATCTAATTCAGGACGATTGAAATAAGTCCCGCGTGATAAATCACTATAGTTAACAGACCCTTCCTGATACATCGTCATCGAGATGGTCCACGCACCATAACTGGCATTGAAATAGACGGATGGCTCATAAAGCCCATCCATATCATCCGATTGCCCTTCAACGTTTTCTATTTCATACATGGCACCAACATTATAACTCCATGCATCAGTTTCTGCGGCATTAATATAGAAAGGCCAGGCGCAGGCAGCAAGCACCGCGCATTGAAGCAGCTTTTTCATTTTATTTCCTTGTCAAAAACAACGATGAAGCCGGGAATGAATTCCCGGCAAGGTACAGTAATCAGTTAATAGCGAAATCAGTTAATGGCGCACTCTGTTTCAGCGTCAAAGAAATGACTTTTATTCATATCGAAGGCGATTTTTATGTTTTGTGTCGCTCGATAATCAACGTCTGAATTAGCGCGCAACGTTAATTCATGCCCGCCAACCGTGGCGTATAACATAAATTCCGCACCGGTTAGTTCGGCAACGGAAATATAGGCGTCAATTCCATCTGCCTGTGGCGAAGGCAAAATATCTTCCGGGCGGATCCCTAATATCACCGGCTTATGCTGGTAGTTTTCCAGTTTCATGGCAGCATATTTTTCTGGCGGTATTGTCAGTTTAAGGGTTTCGGTAACAAAACAGCCGTTATCCAGGGTGCCACGAATGAAATTCATTGATGGCGAACCAATAAACCCGGCGACAAACATATTTGCTGGATGGTTATAAACTGTTTTAGGCGCCCCAACCTGTTGGATAATTCCATCTTTCATGATCACAATACGCGTTGCCATCGTCATGGCTTCGGTTTGGTCGTGCGTAACATAAATCATGGTGGTATTAAGTTTTTGATGCAATTTACTGATTTCAGCACGCATTTGCACACGCAACCTGGCATCAAGGTTTGAAAGCGGCTCATCCATCAGGAACACGCCCGCCTCCCGAACAATAGCTCGCCCAAGCGCCACGCGCTGGCGCTGCCCACCGGAGAGTGCCGCCGGTTTGCGATCCAGATAGGTTTTCAGACCAAGAATTGACGCCGCCCATTGCACGCGTTCATCAATCACTTGGGCATCCAGTTTCTGCATTTTAAGGCCAAAGGCCATGTTGTCGTAGACCGACATATGCGGATACAGCGCGTAGTTCTGAAACACCATCGCAATACCGCGTGATTTAGCGGGCACGTCATTCATGCACACACCATCAATCAGCAATTTGCCACCGCTAATTTCTTCAAGTCCGGCAATCATGCGTAAAGTCGTCGATTTGCCGCAGCCGGATGGTCCAACAAAGACGATAAATTCTTTGTCTTCAATTTCGAGGGTGAAATCTTTCACCACATGAACGTTGTTATTATAAATTTTCTGTATGTGCTGCAACGAGAGTTGTGCCATCACGTTTTCCTTTTCTCACACAGCCTGTACGCTGTGTTGGTTTAACCAGAATGTTTGAAGAAGCGGCCAGTTCAACTGCGCGGTGTCTGGCAGTAATAAATCGGCGTGTTCAAGTTGTGCACCAATTCCCACCGCAAGCATGCCGCTGGCATTAATCGCCTCGATGCCTGCTTGTGCGTCTTCGATACCGATACAATTTGCGGGTGAAACCCCCAAGCCTGCACAAGCCGCGAGGAAAATCTCCGGGTCAGGTTTTGAATGTAGGATTTTCCCCGCATCTGCGCAAAAATCGAATTGTTCCACTAAACCGAGCGCTTTCAGAATGTGCGGAGCATTTAGCGAAACAGATGCCAAACCAACGCGCACATCCTGGCGATGAATTTCTTCGAGCAATGCCGCAATACCTGGCAGGACTGCCTCAGGACTCAACTGTTGCAGCGATGCGACATACAAAGCATTTTTACGCTCTGCCAGGTAGATTTTTTCCTGCTCGCTGTACCTGTCTTCTGCTCCGCCGAAGCGCAAAATACGCGCCAGAGAATCCATACGGCTGATGCCTTTGAGCTGTTCGTTAATCTGTTCGTCGATCTCGATGCCTAATTCCGCAGCAATACGCTGCCAGGCAATAAAATGTAGATGAGCGGTATCGGTTACCACCCCATCTAAATCAAAAATAATTGCTTGGGGTTTCATGATTTTACCTCACTCGTGGTACCGCTCCCAATTGCGGACGTAAAAAAATCCGCCAATAAAAGAGTCTGTGATCCCGACACAGACACGCGCTTCTCGCCCAACCGAAGTGTCAGTGGGACGTCACCGGAAACTGAGATCGTTGCCTGCTGCGGGGTTAGCGCGAGATGAATGCGCGAGCCTTGCCAGTAAAATGATAACGAGACAGATTGCCACTGCTTAGGCAAGCACGGGTTGAGATGCAATTCACCCTGCTCAACGTTCAGCCCGACAAACCCCTGCACAGCACCCAGCCAGATTGCGCCAGTGGCCGCGGCATGTATGCCGTCGTCGCAACTGTGCGGATCGTCACCAAGATCGATGAGGCACGCCTGCTGCCAGAACTCATAAGCCTGCTCTGAGTGGCCACAACGTGCAGCTACCACGCCATGAATGGCTTTGCTCAAAGAAGAGTCATGTATGGTGCGTGGCTCGTAATAATCGAGATTGGCTTGCATTTGTTCAGGCGTAAACTTCCACGGCAGCATGTAGGTCAGCATCACCACATCGGCTTGCTTGAGAATTTGCATCTCGTTCACTTCTGCACGCGAATAGTCGAGCAAAATCGCCTGCGTGCCCTGCTGCTGTTTGTAGCGCGTGAGATCGATAGTCGGTTTACTAAAGAAGGTATCGTCCTGGGCAATCAGGTTTGAATGATTGCTTTCAGGCAGCCAAAGGCGCACGAGGAAATCGTCTGCCTCGCGGATAAACGCAGGTTCATGAATGCCAAATTGCTGCACGTAGTGCCTTGCCCGCTCTACGTTATGGAATGCCAGGTAATTGGTGTAAGCATTGTTATCAACATGCTCGGTGTATTCATCCGGGCCGATAACGTCATGCAGTTCCAGCCTTCCGTTCGCATCCACAGCACGGCTTATCCAGAAACGTGCCGTTTCCAGAAGCAGCGTAATACCGCGTTCGCGCATAAACGCATCGTCATGAGTGACCTGATACCAGGCATCCACCGCCCAAGCGATATCTGCCACCAGGTGATGCTCCGCCAGCGCAGAAGCCACCTTCTGGCGTAAACCAGTACGAATATTAATAGCCGCGAATTCAGGTGTTTCTTCTTCACCGGACCAGGCGCTTTCCCATGGAAATAACGCACCCTGCCAGCCATTTTTACGGGCTTTTTCCTGCGCTCCAGCCAGGTTATGCCAACGATAACTCAGCAACTGGCGAGCGATATCCGGCTGCGTCATAAGATGAAACGGCAGCAGGAAAACTTCGGTATCCCAGAAAATATGGCCTTTGTAGCCTTCGCCCGTCAGCCCTTTTGCCGCAATACTGCAACGCTCGTTATGAGTCGGGGTCATGGCAAAAAGGTGATACAGAGAAAAATCCAACGCTGTTTGGTCTTGTGCGCATTGGCTTTCGATAACCACACGGCTACGTTGCCAGTAGCGATTCCAGACCTCTCCAGACTCAGCAAGAAGCTGTTCATATCCACGTTCGACACATTGCATCAACTTTTGCAGCGTATGTTCGCTGGACGTTTCAGCGTGATAACCCGCATCGAGAGAGCTGGCAACCCAACTGGTTTTCGTCAGCGTAAACGCTTCGCCTTTGGCGACCTTGCCACTGCAATGTTGTGTCAGGCGACGGTTCTTCGCATAAAAACTGCTGTAACTTTCAGGCGGCACTGCGCAGTAACTGCTGATAACCACTTCGTTGCTGCCATCGAGTGTCCGATAACAGCCTTGTAAGTAGCGCTGCTCAAACACCCGAACGCTGGTTTCATCAAGATGCTGGCGGCCAGAATTGGTTTGTGTGGCATCGATACCGGTACTGAGCGTCACCGTTGCTGAGCCATCAAGCGGCGTAATGGCGATACGTGAACAGACCAGTGAATGCTGCGCCGCAGACAAAAAGCGCTGGCATTCAATTTGGTAGCGTTTACCGTTAGGCGCAAGCCATACCACGCGACGGCGCAGTTCGCCGGTAGCAAAATCTAGCTCACGCTGATATTCAAGCGTCGAACCTGAAATCAGCGTGAAAATTTCGCCATCAAGCTCGATGCGCATTTGCAGGATATCTGGCAAATTTACCAGTTCCATGGTTTCACCAGGCGAGCTACGGTGGTAGAAACCTGCCATATACATGCCGCGAGTCTGGTCGGTGTAGGACTCTTCGTGGCTGGCACGCAGGCCAAGATAACCATTTCCTGCAGCCATCAGGGTGGCAAATTTATTCAGCGAATGGGGGCTAAATTGCGATTCTTGTAGCCGCGTGAGAGTGCTCATAAGTCGATGCTCGTTCCTGTTTCTGCCGCGCGATAAATTGCCGCGACCAGTTGCTGGATAAGATAACCCTGCTCTGCATCGGCGATGCTTACGGGTGCGCCAAGTACGTGGTCAACAAAGGCGCGCATACTTTTGAAATGGCGCTCAGTGTCTGCACTCTCGCGTTGTGACAACGTCACTAACTTTCCACCCTCATCCTGATAAATATGTGCCGGGAAAAGTGTCGCTCCCGCATCAATTCCGCAGAACTCAACGTTCATCACCGAAATCGGTTCAATATTCAGGGCAAATGAGGTTTCCAGTCGCAAAATACCGCCATTGTGGAACTCGATAGTGGCAAATAGCGCATCTTCAACGGTGTAGGTTTTTGGGTCCCACTCACCAAATTGCCCGCTATTTTTATGCGTGCCGAGTTTCTGGAATGAATGAGCATAAACACGTCGCACCGCAGGGAAGCCGAGTACGTACATCGCCGCATCCAGCATATGAATGCCGATGTCGATTAACGGGCCACCGCCCTGTAACTCTTTATTGGTGAACACGCCCCAGCCCGGCACACCACAACGACGCAGTGCTTTTGCCGTGGTGACATAAATTTCACCAAGGGTCCCTGCGACCACCTGTTCACGCAGTAATTGGGTATCTGCCGCAAAGCGGTGATGAAAATCGTATGCCAGCACTTTGCCTGCTTTGCGCGCAGCATCGCGCATTTCAGCCGCCTGCTCTGGTGTCATCGCTGGCGGCTTTTCACACATTACATGGCAGCCGTTTTTCAGCGCTTGTAGCACATGCGGATGGTGAAAACGGTTTGGCGTGCAAACGCTGATGATATCCGGCTCGCACTGGCGGTACATTTCGTCCGCATCACTGAAGGCGTGTGGAATACCGAGTCGGTCGGCAAGTGATTGCGCACGTTCGGCGTGGCTGTCAACGACAGCCACTATTTCTAACTCACTTCTTGTCAGGTAATACGACGCATGGACGGTTTCCGCGACCTGGCCGCCACCGATAATCGCCACCCTGAGTTTTCGGCTCATCTCACGTTGCCTCTTAGCAGGTACGCAAAAACTGTAGCGATTGCTGATAAGCCGCCGCCGGATCTTCCGCACGAATGCGCCCTTCGTAGACGATGTAACCGTCATAACCATCAGCACGGAGTTGCTCGAAATGCTTTTTGAAATCGATGCTGCCACTGCCTGGCTGGTAACGGTGGTTGTCGGCGATATGGACATGACCCAGCAGGTCACGGTTAGCATGAAACGCCGTGCTGATATCGTCTTCTTCAATATTCATGTGATAGAAGTCGCCGATGATTTGCGTGTGTTTGAGCTGGTTTTCTTCGATGTAGGAACGTGCATCCGCTAACGTGTTGATCATATGATCCTGGTAGCGGTTAAGGGGTTCGAGATATACAACAGTGCCAGTACGCGCCGCCACCTCATCGAGATAACGCAGCGACTCGCTCACTGCTTTACGGTCGCCCGCCTGGCTGCGCGGCGAGTTCATTGGCGGCAAACGGTAGGTAAACATGCCCCATGCAGCAGGTACAACAATCCCTTTACCGCCCACTTCGGCCAGTGCTTCCAGAATACGGGTAATTTGTTGCAGGCCGTTAAGGCGGCGCTCTTCAATAAAATCACCAATCCAGCCGTCATAACCGCCACACGCCGTCGTCACCGGCAGTCCGGTTTCAGCGATCGCGGCTTTTACCGCCTGAACGTTTTCAACTAATAATTTGCCGTCGATTTCAAAAGCGTCGAAGCCCATTGCTTTGACGTACTTAAACTTTTCTAAAATATCTGCCGGGAAAAATGCCTGATTCTGAGTACCGATTTTCATGATTAAATCCTTAAATTATTTACCTGAGTCTTTCTGGATGCAGCAAGGCGGCAAGAGCGTCAATCCCCAGGAACTTACTCAAGTAAGTGACTGGGGTGAGCGAACGGAGCCAACGCATCTGCACCCTGAAAGACGACCGAAAATTAGAATGTGACGCCCATTTTGATGCTCAAATCAGGGTGTTGATCAACATACTTCATGTAGCTTTCGGCGCTGTCGTGGAAAGTAACAACCGGGTCAATCAGGTCTTCGCAATTGAGATAACCGTTCATCAGCAGTTCCCAGCAGGTTTCTTCGATACGCTTACGATCCCAGCGCGGGTAATCCGGATTTGGTTCACTGCTACCGCGTGAGAAGACGATTTTCGCGTTGTTGAAATGCGCTTCGCGACCAAGATTGAAATCGTGGAAAGGTTTGGCAAATGCCACGTAAGAGATGGTGCCGCCGTAAGCGATGCCGCGAAGTGCTGCTTGTAGCGCCTGGTCATTACCGCTGGTTTCGATGATCACATCCGCACCCAACTTGTTTGTGATTTTTTTGATTTCCAGACCCACGTCGGTGCCGATTGGGTTAAAGCAGAAATCTGCACCGTGGCGTTTGGCGATTTCACAGCGATGTTCGATAGGATCAACGCCAATGACAATTGAGGCACCCGCTTTTTTAGCCAGTTGAATCGCAATCTGTCCGATGGCGCCTAAGCCAACAACAACCACAAAATCACCTACACGCACATTTCCATCACGCACACCGCTCATAGCGAACTGCGCCGGATCGTAACAAACGGCATTTTTCCAGCTCGAACCGGCGGGCATTTTGCGCAATTTGTAGTTGTTTACGCCATTAGCGATAACAGTTTCCTGCAACGGACCATAGGTGCAGACTTGGTCGCCGATTTGGTAGTCGGTCACATCAGAACCGCGTTCGATAACCTCACCAACCACCATATTTCCAAGCTGGAATTTACCAAATTCGATACCCCGAGCGGCACCCTCTGCACGTGGGACAAACAGGTTCCATTCGCTATTGAATTCTTCGTCAATAAATGGGCTAGCACCGCGGAAATCCACCACTTCAGTGCCATGCTTTGGTGCACCAAAAGCAACTTTGATTTTCACTTCATGCGCCAGCACCGGGCGGTCTTCATATTCCACGAGTGCCGCAACGCGCGGTGCAGTTGCTACTAACTTTTTCATTTTTTAACTCCAATGTTTAAATTTTGTGGTGGATAACGCTGCGTTTATCCACCCAACTAAAGCGATTCATGTTGTATTTCGTCGGTCGGGTAAGCGTTAGCGTCACCCGACAAAACGGTGCAAATAATGTTGCTTAGCCTTTAACGCCACCTGCGGTCAGGCCACTTTTGATAAACCGTTCTGAAAGTGCGTACATCACAACCACAGGCAGAGCGGTAACCAGCGAAGCTGCCATCATTCTTCCCCATACATAATCTGGTGTGCTGAACAGCGTGCTCAGACCAACTGGCAAAGTGAAATTCTCCGAGCTGGAAAGGAAGATGGAAGCAAACAGATAGTCGTTCCACGCCACCATAAAGCAGTAGACGAATACCGAAACCAGCCCTGATATCGCCAGTGGCACGGTGATGTAGAAGATGATTTGCAGGCGGTTTAAACCGTCCATCATTGCCGCTTCTTCAATCTCATCAGGAATGGTGTCGAAGTAACTTTTCAGCATGAAGACCGCTGTTGGAAGGGTCTGCGTTACCATGGTGATAATCAGTGCCAGTTCAGTGTCGTAAATCCCAAGCGCGGTGATGATTTTGAACAGTGGCACTACCAGCAAGATCC
Organism: Buttiauxella sp.; assembly: GCA_035271785.1. Lineage (GTDB taxonomy): Bacteria > Pseudomonadota > Gammaproteobacteria > Enterobacterales > Enterobacteriaceae > Buttiauxella. The sequence goes on along the minus strand of DATERH010000096.1, from coordinate 5,624 downwards.
CCGAAAACATATACACGGCATAGAAGCTGGCATTGATGGTCATGCGCCCTTTGAAGCGCAGCTTAGAAAGCGCATAAGCACCCAAAATGCCAATAAACACGGCTATGGCCGAAGACGTTAACGACACCACCAGGCTGTTTTTGAAATAAGTCAAAAACGGGAAAATGGTTGGGTTAAAGATGTCGATGTAATGTTGCAGCGTCCACTCTTGCGGGAAGATGGTCGGATGCAGCGAAATAGCTTCTCGTGGACTTTTGAACGAAGTCATCAGCATGACGAAAAATGGAAATAACGTGACCACCAGGAATAACGCCAGCCCCAGATAAAAGCCTACGCGGCCAAGTTGTTTGCGGTTGTTTGCGGTCATTTGAGATTTACCCGTTTTCTGGTCAGCAGGATGACGGCGAAGATGATGACAAACAGCACCACGGAAATGGCCGCTGCTTTCCCTAAGTCGTTAAAGGCAAAGGCTGTTTTGTAAAGATAGACACCCAGAATGTTCACTTTCGTGGTCAACAACCAAACATCGGCAAACATGTAGAACATCCAGATGGTGCGCAGTGTCACCACGGTTGCCAGCACAGGCATAATTGCAGGCAGCGTGACGATTTTGAATTTCTGCCAGCCATTGGCACCGTCCATTTCAGCCGCTTCGTACAATGATTTGTCGATGGTCTGCAAAATGGCGAGGAACGAGATAAACGCGTACGGGAAGTAGCGCCAGATGGCAAACAGCACCACCAGGAAGAAGCTGCTGCCGGGATTATCGAACCACAGCGGCGCTTCGTTAAACATATGCAATACGTCCACGCCAAGGTAGTTCACGATGCCGTAACCGCTGTTGAACATGTATTTCCATGCAAACACCAAAGAGATAGATGGCGTTACATAAGAAAGGATCACCAGCGAGCGCGCCGTTTTACGCATCCGGAATTCGCGGTTGAAAAACAGCGCCACACCCAGCCCTAAAGCAGTACTGCCGAGAACAACCAGTGCGGTGTACCAGAACGTGGTCCACAACGAGTGCCAAAAAGCCGCATCCGTCAGGATATTGATGTAGTTTTCTAACCCGATAAACCGAGCATCAATGTTCGGATTAAGCGGTAAACGCAAAAAACTAATTTCGATATTTGACAGCATCGGCCAGGCCACTAGCCCCCCCAGCAACAGCAAGCTGGGGGCGAGTAGCATCATGGCAAATGGCATGTCAGAGCGGCCTGAAAACCACTTTTTCATAATGAATTATCCTGGGGATCAGTGTTGTTTCATCAGTTCAACGATGCGCTGCTGACTGTTATCAAGTGCAGGAGCGGTTGCCTTCTTCCCTACCGTTACCTGGTTGACCATTTCACTTAAAATGGCCGAACCGGTGATATCGCCCATGCGGGTAAAGTTTTTCTCGCCTACTGAGCCAAACACCTGCACGTTCGGGAACTGGGCAATCAACTCAGCGGGCAGAGTGCCGAAGGCTTTGATCACTTCGTTATTTTTGTAGCTATCGGTTTGTACTACCGCTTTGGTGACTGGTAGTGCTGCGCCCGGTGACATCAAAACCCAATCCGCAGAGTTCTGTGCCTTTTCCATGAAGGAGACAAATTTCTTTGCCGCTTCAGTCTCTTCTTTACTCTGACCCGAGGTAATGGTGAGTGAGGTGATCATGCCGTACACCGCCGGAGATTTTTCCGTTGGCACCACGAAGCCGAGATCCTGTGGCGAACCATCTTTATAGAAAGCTGGCAGAATGTAAGTGGAATAAACCGCCATTGGCGTCGTGCCATTCATGAAGGCGTCTTTGATTTCCATGACATCGTTGGAACCCGGCATGGTGTACTGCGCGAGTTCGCGGTAATAGTTGAGTGAAGCCAGCATTTCTGGGGAGTTAACGGTGACTTTACCGCTGGCATCAAACACGTTTGCGCCGTTTGAGAGCGCAAATTGAGAGAAGGTTTGCTCAGTCATGACGCTTTCTGCGGTCGGTAATGCAATACCGTATTTTTTACTGGCGCTGTTATTCATGGTACGCGCCGCATTCAACAATTCCGTCCAGTTTTTCGGCTCACTCACCCCGGCCTTTGCCAGTGCGGATTTGCGATACCAGATCCCGCCAAGCCAGGCGCTGATTGGTGCGCCGGTGTAGGCATTGCCGTCTTCAGTGCGCACTACGCGCAGAATGCCGTCATAGAAACTGTCTTCACCCGCACCTGAAATCACGGTTTTAACGGCATCACGGTCAATCAGTTGCTCTTTATCCATCACTTTGGCGTAATCGTGACTCACTTCGATAACTTCCGGCAGCGCGCCGGAACGTGCCAGCGTAATCACTTTCGTGTTGTAGGCATCTTCTTCAACCGGCACCTGCTTGACGATAATTTTCGGGTTTTCTTTGCTGAAATTTTCGATCAATTTGCTGATAACGGCCTGACGTTCCTGCTCAACCGATGAATGCATAAATTCAATCGTGACCTGTTCTGGGTCATCCTGTTTACATCCTGCAAGCAAAGCAGCGGATATCAGTACGGATAACATCACCGTTTTGGAAGTTTTCATTGTTATTCCCTTATATTAATAGCTAAGCCATAACACCTGATAAGGCTGCATGTTGTAAGATTGCTTTCCGTTAATTTTCACTCCGGTGATTAAATCTTCGAAATTATTCTCCGGCAGCATGAAGGACTGTGACTCGCGGCTTAAATTAAACATCGCCAGGACATTATCACCGTTATCTGAATGTCGCGTAATCATGAGCAAACTGTCATTAATACATTGTGTATTAAAAGAGCTATCCGGATGGAATGCGGCCTGCTTTTTACGAACATTGATCAGATGAGATAGTTTCTGGTAGACCTGCTCCCGCAATACATTCCCACCCAATAATTCGCTTTCAATTTCATTTTGCTCATATTTTTGGCGGTTGATAGCTCGGTTATAACCCAAGCGCTCAACGCCTGCATAATCATTACGAGAACCAAGTATACTTTGAATATATATTGCTGGAACGCCAGGGAATGCAAGTAAAATAGCATGCGCCAGGATGAATCTGGAAAGACGCTCGTCATCATTACTGTCACGGCGATTTAACGCATCCATATAAGTGACATTTATTTCATATGGGCTGCGAGTACCGTCCGGATTATTCTTCCAGTTAACTAATGCGCCTTGTTCCTGTAACTGATTCACCAATTGTAGGATATCCTCCTCCGGTAAAATCCCCCGTAACGGATTTAGACCGATGCCATCGTGGGATGCGAGGAAGTTAAACCAGGTGGTATCACGGTCCTGCGTGGTTTCTAACGATGCGCCCCATTGGCTTAATACCTGGGCAGAACCAGTATGAATAGCATGTAGCACCAACGGCGGCAGCGGGAACTGATACACCATATGCGCTTCGTCGTGACCGTTGCCGAGGTAGGAAATATTGTCTTTATGCGGGACGTTTGTTTCGGTAATGAGCACTGTACCAGGAGCGACTTCATCGACAACGGCCCGGAATAATTTGACCAACTGATGCGTTTTTTCCAGATGAATACAATTTGTGCCAATGGTTTTCCACATGTATCCCACAGCATCCAGACGGATGTAGTCCGCCCCTTCTCGCAGGTAATGTAGCAACACATCCACCATTGCCAATAACACTCGCGGATTGGCAAAATTGAGATCGACTTGGTCGTCGCTAAAGGTTGTCCAGATATGTTGTTTTGAACCATCTGCAAACGTAAATGGCGACAATAGCGGTAACGCGCGAGGGCGTGTCACTGCGGATAAATCAGTTTCTGGGTCTACCGAGATAAAGAAATTCTCAAACTCAGGATTTCCTGCCAGATATTGCTGAAACCAAATACTTTTCGCTGATATATGATTACATACAAAATCAAACATTAACTTTGTTGATTCATTTAATTTTACAATATCATCCCAATTACCACAAACAGGATCAACCTGATGATAATCAATTACCGAAAAGCCATCATCTGATGACCATGGGTAAAATGGTAGAAGATGTATATGAGAGAAACTCTTATTTAGCCGGCGATTATAAAAATCACCCAACGTTTTTAACGTTTTTTCATCTTCATGATGAAATTGATCGGCATAGGTAATCAGCACTACATCGCTCTCATCCCAACCTTGCTTTCGGGTTTTCATGCCAGCATTCCTGCCCTGCGCAACCCTTGAAATAAACTCTTCTATGACTGATTCATTTAACGTGTTGTCATAAATTGCTAACAACAATTCTTTAATTTTATGCATTTTAAATTTTCTCATGGGAGCGGTACCAGCGAAAGTGAGACTACTACCGGTTTATTTTCATGTCAACGCGGGGGAACTTGAAGATTAATATTTGTGAGGTAACGCAAATTAAAGTGGCGGGGACGACGTGAAAACTAAGAAACGATATTCTGACGTGAGTGGAAACTGTCTTTGTTCCGCTCAATAATGAACGGAACACATGACGACACTATTTGATTACAGGACCGTTATAACGAGTTGAAATCTTACGGAAAATATTCGCCATAAGCGGTTCAAGCGCCAGCGCGAGCAACATTCTCAATGGACGACGTGCCACAGATTTGACAGCCCATCCCGCGACGCCTGCGGGGCCGTAATGCAAAGCCGCCAGCAACACGAGTTTGCCGACGATTTTCAGTCCTGGTTTTGCTTTATTGGCAGTCGTCTGGAATCTGGACATGGTTTCTCCCGATGACAACGGGGGCTATCGCCCCCATAGAGAATATTAAAGCTGACGGAAACGGCTACGTAACGTGAAGGTATCAGAGGTTATATAGCGCTCCATGGAACGCAAACGCTGCTCACCCGCCGCTAACTGGGCATCGACTTCGTCGAGTAAATCACGGCTGGTCGGTTGCGGCTTTACCTTCTCCGCACCCGCAGGCATCGGGTCAAGAATGAAGGTCAGCGCGATGTAGGCCACTATTACAAAAAAGAACAGGCCAAATATCATCGCTAAAAAAGTGATCAGGCGTACCAGTTTCACCGGAACATCAAGGTATTGCGCAATACCTGCACACACCCCTTTCACCATCCCCTTTTCGGGGATACGCCACAATTTACGACCGGAAAATGAATTCCCCATTATTTGTCTCTCCAGTTCGGATGTTCTGCATCAAGGATCTGTTCCAGCGTCTGAATGCGCTCACCCATACGACGTGCTTCGTCAGTCAGTTGCGCCAATCGCTGCTGTTCGCCTTGAGAAAGCTGACCGCCATTTTCCGCGCGATTGTTGTAATGCAACCACAGCCAGATGGGGGCAACAAACAACACAAAAATCGTTAATGGGATGGCAATAAAAAGCGTGCTCATGTGTACTCCTTTTACAAGTCTGGCTTGACTACCCTTTATACTTCAACTTGTTAGTGCGTTGGCTACGCGTGCTCGCTACAGTCACATAGTTATCTATGCTCCAGGTAACTCACACGCTTGCCGCCTTCCCACAATTCGAATTATTTTGGGTATTAACATGCCATGATGCCAATAATTACCCACGATCCTGGTTATTCATTTTAGCTTTCAGTGCCGCCAGTTGTTCGCTGATTTCGTCGTCGGCTTTCAGTTCGGCAAACTGTGAATCGAGGCTTTTCTGTTTGCCAAAACTGTGGCTTTCCGCT
>DATERH010000095.1:0-14632 GCA_035271785.1 Buttiauxella sp. | reverse complement strand
TGATTGCCTTTTGGCCCCTGATGTACATCAAACCTGACAATTTGTCCGGCTTTTAGCGTTCTGTAACCATCCATCTGAATGGTGGAGTAATGAGCGAAGATATCTTCGCCGCCGCCTTCAGGGCAGATAAAACCGAACCCTTTGGCGTTATTGAACCATTTAACAGTACCCGTCTCCATGCTTCTACATCCTTCGTAAATCTTATAATTGAGATGGAATGAACCGGTGGTGTGAGGGTAGGCTGGTCAAAACCTCACCAAATCACGCTTGTACAATGTAGATAATTTAACCATATCGTCAAGCGTTGCACGGGGGGGTAAGAATGAAAATGAATCAAAAATTTGAAGCAGTTAACGCTATTGTGATTAATGTGACAGAACTCTCGAAAGCGAATATCTGTCCCTTTTGAACACGATGAGTCACGTTGACTGAAAGCGTATTACACTCAACCTATGGGCTTCGCCTTAATGACAATGGGCGATTAAACATGATGACGATTTGCAATGGGTAAGACGAACGATTGGTTGGATTTTGACCAGCTGGTGGGTGAAAAACTGCGCGAAGCGTTGAAGCCACCCTCGATGTATAAGGTTATGTTAATGAACGATGACTACACGCCGATGGAATTTGTTATTGACGTGCTGCAAAAGTTCTTTTCTTATGATGTAGAACGTGCGACGCAATTGATGCTCACTGTGCACTATCAGGGTAAAGCTATCTGTGGCATTTTTACTGCAGAAGTAGCGGAAACCAAAGTCGCGTTAGTGAACCAGTATGCAAGGGAGCATGAGCATCCGCTGCTGTGTACGCTAGAAAAAGCCTGAATAAGGCAAAATTTGGGGGAGGTGCCTATGCTCAATCAAGAACTGGAACTCAGTTTAAATATGGCTTTCGCCAGAGCGCGCGAGCACCGACATGAGTTTATGACTGTCGAACACCTGTTGCTGGCTTTGCTAAGCAACCCTTCAGCTCGCGAAGCGCTGGAAGCGTGTAGCGTAGATCTGGTGGCGTTACGACAGGAACTCGAGGCCTTCATCGAACAAACCACACCGGTTCTGCCAGCCAGTGAAGAAGAGCGTGACACTCAACCTACGCTCAGCTTCCAGCGTGTGCTGCAACGTGCGGTGTTCCACGTCCAGTCTTCTGGTCGCAATGAAGTGACTGGCGCAAATGTGCTGGTGGCTATCTTTAGCGAGCAGGAATCCCAGGCAGCGTACCTGCTGCGTAAACATGAAGTCAGCCGCCTTGATGTGGTCAACTTCATCTCTCACGGTACACGTAAAGACGAACCTAATCAGGCACCGGGTGCAGAAAATCCGGTCAATGAAGAGCAAGCAGGCGGGGAGGAACGTATGGAAAACTTCACCACCAATCTCAACCAGCTTGCACGTGTGGGAGGGATAGATCCGCTGATTGGTCGCGAGAAAGAGCTTGAGCGCGCCATTCAGGTTCTCTGCCGTCGCCGTAAAAACAACCCGCTGTTAGTGGGTGAATCGGGCGTAGGTAAAACCGCTATTGCTGAAGGGCTGGCCTGGCGTATTGTGCAAGGTGATGTTCCGGAAGTGATTGCCGATTGCACTATTTACTCGCTGGATATCGGTTCGTTGCTGGCGGGCACTAAATACCGTGGTGACTTTGAAAAGCGTTTCAAGGCGCTGCTGAAACAACTCGAACAGGATAAAAATAGCATTCTGTTTATTGATGAAATTCATACGATTATCGGTGCGGGTGCCGCATCCGGTGGCCAGGTTGATGCTGCAAACTTGATTAAGCCGTTGCTGTCGAGTGGCAAGATCCGCGTTATCGGTTCCACCACTTATCAGGAATTCAGCAATATCTTCGAAAAAGACCGTGCGCTGGCACGTCGCTTCCAGAAGATTGATATTACTGAGCCAAGTGTTGAAGAGACCGTTCAGATAATCAATGGCCTGAAACCGAAATACGAAGCGCACCATGACGTGCGTTATACCGCGAAAGCGATTCGTGCAGCGGTGGAACTGGCGGTGAAATACATCAACGATCGCCATTTGCCTGATAAAGCGATTGACGTTATTGACGAAGCGGGCGCGCGTAGCCGCCTGATGCCGGTGAGCAAACGTAAGAAAACGGTTAATGTCTCAGACATTGAAACCGTGGTCGCGCGTATTGCCCGAATCCCGGAGAAAAGCGTTTCAGCAAGCGACCGTGATACGCTGCGTAGCCTGGACGACCGCCTGAAAATGCTGGTGTTTGGCCAGGATAAAGCCATTGAAGCGTTAACCGAAGCCATCAAAATGAGCCGTGCTGGATTGGGCCATGATCATAAGCCAGTGGGTTCATTCCTGTTTGCCGGACCTACGGGTGTCGGTAAAACTGAAGTCACCGTGCAGTTGGCAAAATCATTGGGCATTGAACTGCTACGTTTTGATATGTCGGAATACATGGAACGCCATACGGTGAGCCGTTTGATTGGTGCACCTCCAGGTTACGTTGGTTTCGACCAGGGCGGCCTGTTGACGGACGCGGTAATTAAACACCCACATTCCGTGTTGTTGCTCGATGAAATTGAGAAAGCGCACCCGGACGTCTTTAACCTGTTATTGCAAGTGATGGATAACGGTACGCTGACCGATAATAACGGGCGTAAAGCTGACTTCCGTAATGTGATTTTGGTCATGACCACCAACGCCGGTGTGCGTGAAACGGAACGTAAGTCTATTGGTCTGATTCGTCAGGACAACAGCACCGACGCGATGGAAGAGATCAAAAAGATCTTTACTCCGGAATTCCGCAACCGTCTGGACAACATTATTTGGTTCAACCATCTGTCCACTGAGGTCATCCACCAGGTAGTCGACAAGTTTATTGTTGAGCTTCAGGTGCAGTTGGATCAGAAAGGTGTGTCGCTGGAAGTGAGCCAGGAAGCCCGCGATTGGTTGGCAGAAAAAGGTTATGACCGTGCAATGGGCGCGCGTCCAATGACACGTGTTATTCAGGATAACCTGAAGAAACCGCTCGCTAACGAACTGTTATTTGGTTCATTGGTGGATGGTGGACAAGTGACGGTGGCGCTGGATAAAGAAAATCAGAAACTGATTTATAATTTCCATGGCGCTCAGAAACATAAACCAGAAACTGCTCATTGATCCCTAAAGCAAAGCGGGAACAAAAAAAGGCCAGGTCATCGACCTGGCCTTTCTATTACTAAATTTCGATTACAAAATTTTTTACGCCGCCTGTTGTTTCTGCAGCGCTAAATAAAACTATCAGCGACTACGGAAGACAATGCGGCCTTTGCTCAGGTCGTACGGGGTCAGCTCTACAGTGACTTTGTCACCCGTCAGGATGCGGATATAGTTTTTACGCATTTTACCGGAGATATGAGCGGTTACCACGTGCCCGTTTTCCAGCTCAACGCGGAACATGGTGTTAGGTAACGTATCAAGAACGGTACCCTGCATTTCAATATTGTCTTCTTTGGCCATCTAATCCTCGAGGGTATCACTACCATAGTTTGAACCGGCAAGATAATGCCCAAGTTCACGTATCATGTAAAGAATTGTTGGTGAATTCACCAGCGAAAGTGCAATTTGCGCATTACCCGAAACCCATTCAAAAGCCGCACTCATGGCGCTTATGAAGAGGGCTGCGAAGAGATAAACGATGGGCTGTCCCTGTTAAAGCAAATCCCATACGACGGCGGGGTAATGAGCAGAGCTCACTCTGCGGGGCTAATTATAACACTCTTAACAGTAATGTGCCGTAAACATTATCGTCACGACAGGATTTGTGGTACCCAGCAATAAGATGCAAGCTGATGTGGGCGAAATATAAACAACTGGTTCAGATATTCCCGACGGGGAATTTCTATTGCACCCAGAGATGCGGTGTGGGCATTAAGTACCTGGCAATCAATGAGCTTACCGCCATAACGCATAAAGTGTTGGCAAAATAGCAACAGAGCTGTTTTTGAAGCGTTTTCTCGACGGCTAAACATGGACTCACCGCAGAACAGCGCACCTTGCGCTACGCCGTACATTCCGCCAACTAGCTCATTATCCTCCCAAACTTCGATAGAATGCGCATGCCCCAGCTCATGCAGCCGTTTATAGGCATCAATGATGTCAGGGGTAATCCAGGTACCTTCATCGCGATCGTCGGCACATTCGTTAATCACACGTTCGAAAGCGTGGTTTAACGTCACTCGGTACGGGGAGTTCCGGTGGAATCGTTTCATGCTGCGACTGAGGTGAAAGCGCTCAGGATAAAGCACCGCACGCGGATCGGGCGACCACCATAAAATAGGGTCGCCTGGGGAGAACCACGGAAAGATGCCACGCTGATAAGCCATCAACAAACGGGCCGGACTTAAATCCCCCCCCAGCGCCAATAACCCATTAGGTTCACGCAACGCGCCTTCCGGTGAAGGGAAGGCAATTGAGTCACGAGAAAGCTGAATAAGGCGCATGACTTCTTAACTCCAGGGAGCAGGTAATAATTATTGATAATAGACTAAGTGCTCATTCCATTAAGGCTATTTTATTTGCCATTTTGAACCTGGGCAGTGTTCTGAATCCTCACGTACTTCGTGTACGTTCCGGCTCTTGCGCGCTGTCCGTGTTCAAACTGGCTGCAACAATAACGCCTACTGGGAAGGCACTAAATACACGGCCTACAAACGCTGATGAAAATGATAATAACGTCCACCGCTCGCCATTAATTCAGCGTGAGTACCATGCTCAATAATTTGTCCGTTGTCCATCACAATTATGCTGTCGAAATTAGCCAGTCCGCGTAGGCGGTGAGTCACCATCAAGACGGTTTTCTCGTGGGTGACTTCAGCCAGCAAATCAAGAATCTGGCGCTCAGTTTCTGCATCTAAACCTTCGGTCGGTTCATCCAACAAGAACAGAGGGGCGTTATGCAGTAAGGCACGCGCAATGGCTAAGCGACGTAATTCCCCACCCGAAAGCTGGCGGCCACCTTCACCCAGCCAGCAATTCAGACCAGTATCGTCCAGTAACTTATCGAGGCCAACGCGTGTCAGAACGCGACTTAAATCTTCATCGCTGGCCTGTGGTGCGGCAAGTAGCAAGTTGTCACGCAGTGTGGCACTAAACAAATGCACGCGCTGAGAGACGACGCTTGTGGAGGTGCGTAACGCCGTTTCATCAAACTGGCTTAGCGCTTGACCATTTAGACGGATTTCGCCTTGCTGACATTCCCATGCGCGGGTCAACAGTTGAAGCAGTGTCGATTTACCGCAACCGGTACGCCCTAAAATCGCCACGTGCTGGCCTGCTTCAACCTTGAGTGAAATATCTCGTAGTGCCATTTGAGATTGCTCAGGATAGGCAAAGCTAAGATTGGTCATCTCCAGAGCCACGCGCTCAGGGATGGCATGAGGTTGCTCTGTGAAGATGACTTCTGGTCTTTGGCTGGTGATTTCAGTCACGCGCAGCGCGGAGGCGATAACCTGGCCAAGATGCTGAAAAGCTCCGGTGACGGGGGCTAGTGCTTCAAATGCGGCCAACGCACAGAACACAAACAGTGCGATGAGTGCGCCTGGTGAAGTATTTCCACCCACGCTTTCAGCTGCCATCCACAACATCAGTATCACGGCCAAACCGCTAATCAGCAGCATGACGGCTTGTGACAGAGCGGTGAGTTCGGCCTGACGGCGCTGTCCTTCTTGCCAGTGATCTTCTGTCTTATCCAGTTGCTCGCGATAACGTTGGGAGGCACCGAAAATGGTGAGCTCCGCATGGCCTTGCAACCAGGCTGTGAGTTGTTGACGATATTGCCCGCGTTGAACAGTAATCGCCTCGCCTGTTGATTTCCCAGCGTAATAAAATATTGGCGGAAGCAACACTAAGGTCGCCAGTAAAATGGCCCCGAGCGTGAGAGCCAGGCGTACATCCAGCCAGCTCAAACCAAAGGTCACTACTACGATCACCACAAATGCGCCGACTATGGGTGAGAAAACGCGGAGGTAAAGATGATCCAGGGTATCGACATCGGCAACCAGGCGGTTGAGTAATTCGCCCTGACGAAAACGAGCCAGCCCAGCAGGGGAGAGGGGAAGCAGTTTGCTAAATGTGGAAACCCGTAAATGCTGAAGTACGCGGAATGTTGCGTCGTGGCTAACCAAACGCTCAAAATAACGCCCTGCGGTACGGGCAATCGCACCACCACGAACCCCTGCCGCAGGCAGCATATAGTTAAAACTATAAAGGCCCGCGACGCCGACAACCGCTGAAGCCGAGAGGAACCAGCCAGATAAAGTCAGTAGTCCTATGCTTGCCAGAAGGGTGATAATTGCCAACACCACGCCAAGCATCAGTAGCCATTTATGACGGCAATAAAGCGCCAGATACGGGAGTAAAGCTCGCATTAGATTTCCTCCTGGCGATGAGCTAGTAATGTAGCAAACGGGCCTTCCTGCGCGGTAAGCGTGGTGAAATCCCCTTGTTGCACGATACGACCCTCGCGCATCACCCAAACTTCGTCCCAGTCGTTGATGTAGTCCAACTGGTGGGTCACCATCAATGTGGTCTGTTGACGAGAAGCGCTGCTCAACGCGTCCATGACTCGCTGTTCACTGTGAGCGTCCAGGCTTGCAGCCGGTTCATCCAGCAGTAGTAATCCACATGGCACCAGCAATGCACGTGCAACGGCGACCCGTTGTGCTTGCCCTACAGACAAACGCGCGGCAGCTTCGCCCAGCGGTGTATCAACCCCTTGTGGTAACAGGGGGAGAAATTCACTGACAGAGGCTTTATCCAACGCGGCAGTCAGTTGAACTGTACTGGCGTCGGGCGCGGCTAACAGCACATTTTCGCGGATAGTCGGGGCGGGAAGCTGTGGGTTTTGCCCAACCCAACTCAGCTGCTCTCGCCACCATTTCGGGTCCAGTGCTGAAAGTTCCACACCGTTGACTCGCAATTGGCCTTGGTACGGTAAAAAACCAGACAATACATTGAGCAGCGAACTTTTACCCGCTCCACTTTGCCCGACCAGAACGACACGTTGTCCTTCTGAAAGGGTGAAATTCAGTGGCCCGGCAAGAGTTTTATCTTCAGTTGAAAGGATCACCAAATCACGAGCTTCAATGCTGATTGGTTCATTACTATTGAACTTTGCCGTACCGTGTTTACGTTGCTGCAATGGCGCATCAAGGAATGTCATCAAGCTATCAGCGGCACCGACAGCCTGCGCTTTTGCATGATAGAAGGTACCCAGGTCGCGTAATGGCTGGAAAAATTCAGGAGCCAGAATCAGGGCCAGAAAACCAGCAAAAAGCGTCACGCCGGTGCTGTAGTGGCCAAAGTTTAACTCGCCAAGATATGAGAAACCGAAGTAAACCGCGACCAGTGCGATAGATAAAGAAGCGAAGAATTCCAGCACACCTGATGAAAGGAACGCAAGGCGCAGGACTTCCATGGTGCGCTGGCGGAAGTCCTGGGAAGCGGCACGGATATTCTCCGTTTCAGCATTGCCTCGATTAAACACACGCAGTGTTTCCATACCGCGAAGGCGGTCAAGGAAATGGCCGCTCAGACGCGCCAGTGCCTGGAAGTTACGGCGGTTAGCATCTGCAGCGCCCATTCCAACCATCGCCATAAACAGCGGAATTAACGGAGCGGTGCACAGCAGAATCAGCGCTGCGACCCAGTTAAACGGGAAAATCGCAATCAGAACTAAAACCGGAACCATTACCGCAAGCGACATTTGCGGTAGATAGCGAGCATAGTAATCGTGCATATCCTCGATTTGTTCCAGCACCAGTGTTGCCCAACTGCCGACAGGTTTCCCCTGAATCCACGCTGGCCCCGCTTGATGTACGCGGTCGAGCACTTTTCGGCGAATTTCCTGACGAATGTGCAACCCCGCGTAAAAACCGACTTTTTCACGTAGCCACACTACCCACGCGCGCAATACAAAAATCAGTATCAGGGTAACGAAAAGCAATAACAGGGCTTCACGGGGAATGTTATCCATGATCATGTGCTGCAACATTCTGGCTAACAACCAGGCTTGAGCAACAATCAAAAGCCCACTGCCCAGGCCCAAAACACGGGAAAGCCCTAACCAGCGGCGAGAGATAATGCTTTGTTTTTTTAGCCAGCGGCTAAGTTCTTGTTGACGGGTTTTGTTCATGGGTTGCCAGTGCAGGTTGATAATGAATTATCAGGCAAAATTTGCTGGCAATGTTACAACGCAGGCAAAAGAAAGGCGACCAATTCAGTCGCCTTTACTTATCTTCAAACTGCCGGTCGGGGCTGTTAGATAGACTTACTCTGTTCGGCTAACCCATCCAAATAGCGCTCTGCATCCAGGGCGGCCATACAGCCAGTTCCCGCAGAGGTGATTGCCTGGCGATAGATATGGTCCATTACATCACCTGCTGCAAATACGCCTGGGATACTGGTTTGCGTGGCATTGCCGTGAATGCCGGACTGTACTTTGATATAGCCATTTTCCAGTTCGAGCTGATCGGCAAAAATACCGGTATTCGGACTGTGGCCGATAGCCACAAACAAGCCTGCAACTTCCAGCTCTTCGGTGGTGTCGGTGTTGTGCACATCGCGCAGACGCAGACCACTCACACCCATTTGATCGCCGGTGACTTCATCTAAAGTCCGGTTGGTGTGTAGCACGATGTTGCCGTTCTTCACCTTTTCCATCAAACGGTTGATGAGGATTTTCTCGGCGCGGAAGCTGTCACGACGGTGAATCAAGTGCACTTCGGAAGCAATATTTGCCAGATAAAGCGCTTCTTCAACCGCGGTGTTCCCACCGCCAATCACCGCAACTTTTTGATTACGATAGAAGAAACCGTCACAGGTTGCACAGGCAGAAACGCCACGCCCTTTGAACGCTTCCTCAGAAGGCAAACCCAGGTAACGTGCAGATGCGCCAGTTGCGATGATCAACGCATCGCAAGTGTATTCGCCACTGTCACCCGTCAGACGGAATGGTCGGTTTTGTAGATCAACCTTCGAGATGTGGTCGAACAGAATTTCTGTTTCAAACTTGGCCGCGTGCTCGTGCATGCGCTCCATCAACGCAGGGCCAGTCAGGTCGTTAGGATCACCCGGCCAGTTCTCAACTTCGGTGGTAGTGGTCAATTGGCCACCTTTTTCCATCCCGGTAATCAAAACGGGCTTGAGGTTGGCGCGTGCCGCGTAGACTGCTGCGGTGTAGCCCGCAGGGCCGGAGCCAAGAATTAGCAATTTACTGTGTTTTGCGGTGCCCATGAGATCCTCATTGTACGTTGGCAGACAATCGAGGGATTGTAGGGAATTTGGCGGGTTAAAAAAAGGGTGCAGGAGCGGAGTTGGCGAATATGTTAACTATCTGTGCAATAGCCGTGTTCAATCAACCGTAGTCAAGACAGCTTAAACGCATAAAAATCCATCTAAACAGTTTAAATAGTCACATTGGTAAAGTGATGAATAATCGTCAAGTACCCCGGATATATGGCACGTTCCACTAATTTTAGATGTTTTGCTTTGACAATCCGCTAAGCATTTGCGAAAACATTCGAGGAAGAAAAACATTTGGTGTAAGCGTTGTAAAATAATCACGCAAACCTGATGCAATTTTACCGGGTTATTGAAATCTACTCATGGCGTGGACAGACGCCATGAGTGATGTCGTTAGCAGCCGTTGGGCACCGGTCTTCTCACGTACACCCGGAACATTGACGTTGACCGGGTTATGGCAGGTGAAGGAAGGAACACAGAGAGACTATAATAATGGTAGATAACAAGAAGCGCCCTGGCAAAGATCTCGACCGCATTGATCGCAACATTCTTAATGAACTTCAGAAGGATGGGCGAATTTCTAACGTCGAGCTTTCTAAAAGAGTAGGGCTTTCACCGACTCCGTGCCTCGAGCGCGTGCGTCGTCTGGAACGACAGGGTTTCATCCAGGGCTACACCGCTCTGTTAAACCCGCATTATCTGGATGCATCACTTCTGGTTTTTGTTGAGATTACTCTGAATCGTGGCGCTCCAGATGTGTTTGAGCAATTTAACTCCGCCGTTCAAAAACTTGAAGAAATTCAAGAGTGTCATTTGGTATCTGGTGATTTCGACTATCTGTTGAAAACCCGTGTACCGGATATGTCAGCGTACCGCAAATTACTAGGCGAAACCTTGTTACGACTGCCGGGTGTGAACGATACCCGTACCTACGTTGTCATGGAAGAGGTCAAACAGAGTAATCGTCTGGTTATTAAAACCCGTTAACACGGGCCAGGTGCAAAATCTGCGTATTTTGGTTACACTCCTGGTAATTCATACAGCAACAGTGCCGGGAATGCCCGGCACTGTTGCTCTCCATATTTATTAAGGACCTGGAGAGTCTTACTTGAGCCAGGAATACACCGAAGAAAAAGAAGTTACATTGAGGAAACTCAGCAGCGGGCGTCGGGCATTAGAGGCGTTACTGCTCCTTGTTGCCATTTTTGCCGTCTATTTGATGGCGGCGTTGCTTAGTTTTAATCCTTCCGATCCGAGTTGGTCACAAACCGCATGGCATGAACCTATCCATAATTTGGGAGGTACGCCAGGGGCGTGGTTGGCCGACACGCTGTTTTTCATCTTTGGCGTAATGGCCTACACGATTCCGGTAATCATTATCGGCGCGTGTTGGTTCACGTTCCGCAATCGGGATAGCGAAGAGTTTATCGATTATTTCGCTGTTTCCTTACGTCTTATTGGCGTACTGGCAATGGTGCTGACGGCTTGTGGTCTCGCGGCAATTAACGCCGATGACATCTGGTATTTCGCCTCGGGTGGCGTTATCGGAAGTTTGCTGAGCACCGCGATGAAGCCTCTGCTTAACAGTAGCGGCGGCACTATCGCATTATTGTGTGTATGGGCGGCAGGTTTGACCCTGTTTACCGGCTGGTCGTGGGTCAGTATTGCTGAAAAAATTGGCAGTGCGGTCTTGAGCATTCTCACTTTCGCCAGCAACCGTACTCGCCGGGATAACACCTGGCAGGATGATGAGTACGACTATGAAGATGAAACACATGACGAAGAGCATGCGCCAGAAGTAGAAAAGCGCGAGTCGCGTCGTGCACGCATTCTACGTGGCGCACTAGCACGCAGGCAGCGCATCTCGGAGAAGTTTGCCAATCCAAATGCACGTAAAACAGACTCTGCGCTGTTTTCAGGTAAGCGGATGGACGACGCCGAAGATGACGTTTTGTTCTCAAATAACAAAGCGACGCTACCGGAACTAGCGGAAGATGACGTACTGTTTTCTGGCAACAAAGCCACGTTGCCGGAAAGCGAAGAATACGATCCACTTTTACACGGCCAGTCTATTGTTGCACCTGTGGCAGCTACATTTACAGCTACAGCGGCGATGGCAAATAATCCAGACTATGTCGCTCCGGTTATGCCAACGGCAACTGTGCCTCCTGTTGCGACCCCTATTCCAGAAGTAGAACATACACCGGCTATAGCCTGGGAACCTGCGCCAACCACGGTGACCCCGGAGCCAGTGATTGCCCCTGCGCCTGACAGTTACCAGGCACAACGTGAGGGTGAACAATACATTCCGCAACAGGTGACTAACCATTGGTCAGAACCCGTCGTTGAGTCAGCGCCACTTGCGCCTGCTTACTATGAGCCAACGCCAGCCGAACCAATCTCTGAGCCGGAACCTGTTGAAGAAATTAAACCGGCTGTACGCCCGCCGATTTACCATTTCGAAGAAGTCGAAGAGCGACGAGCGCGCGAACGGGAGCAACTCGCTGCCTGGTATCAGCCGGTTAATGAACCAAAACCTGATCCATATGGCTATGATCAAAGCCCTGCGTTTACTCAAACCACGTCGACATCGGCACCACGCATTGAAACACCATCAATGCCGCATAGTGTTTTCGATACAACACCTGCAATGCCAACACCAGCGGTTGCCATTCCACAGGATGTAAAAGACGCGGCAAAAGTCGTGGGTACAGCGGCGGTCTTTAGCCCTGTATTTAACATTGCTAGTGATGCGCCACGTCCTCAGACTAAAGAAGGCATTGGTCCGCAGTTGCCACGCCCAAATCGTGTACGGGTTCCGACTCGCCGTGAACTTGCTTCATACGGAATTAAGCTGCCTTCTCAGCGTATGGCTGAAGAGGAAGCTCGCCGTCAAAATGGTATGGACATAGACGATGACTATACCGACGACACCGAAGAAGTTCAGCAGCAGGAACTTGCTCGTCAGTTTGCTGCGCAGCAACAGCATCGTTATGGTGAAGAGTTTGAAGACGGCTCTTCACAGCAAGGTGAAGATGAGGCTGAGCAGGCTGAATTAGCGCGTCAATTTGCGGCGCAACAGCAGCAACGATACTCCTCTGAACAGCCGCAGCCGACTCAGCAACGGCCTAATAACGTGCCGTTCTCACTGGATGATTTTGATTTTTCACCGATGAAAACGTTGGTGAATGATGGCCCGAGCGAGCCGTTGTTCACACCGAGCGCGACAGAAGCGCCTGCACCTGTTCAGCAGCCGCAAAGTTGGCAGGCGGCACCGCAGCCGCATGTGCAGCAGCAACCTGTGGCATCCGCTCCTGTTGCAGCACCTTCTATACAAGAAAGTTTGATTCACCCGTTCCTGATGCGAAATGGAGACGATCGTCCGCTGCAACGCCCAACCACTCCGCTACCATCGCTGGACTTGTTGACCTCGCCGCCAGCGGAAGTGGAGCCGATTGATACCTTTGCTTTAGAGCAAATGGCTCGTCTGGTCGAGGCTCGCCTTGCAGATTACCGCATTAAAGCTGATGTGGTGGATTACTCGCCAGGCCCGGTTATCACGCGCTTTGAGCTTGATTTAGCACCTGGCGTGAAAGCGGCTCGTATTTCTAATCTGTCTCGCGACCTTGCACGCTCGCTATCAACGGTTGCCGTGCGCGTTGTTGAAGTTATTCCGGGCAAACCTTACGTTGGCCTCGAATTGCCGAACAAAAAGCGCCAGACTGTTTACCTGCGCGAAGTGTTGGATTGTGCCAAGTTCCGTGAAAGTGTTTCTCCGTTAACAGTCGTTTTGGGTAAAGATATCGGTGGCGAACCGGTGATTGCCGATCTGGCGAAAATGCCGCACTTGCTGGTAGCGGGTACCACCGGCTCCGGTAAGTCCGTTGGCGTGAACGCGATGATCCTCAGCATGTTGTATAAAGCGACACCTGAAGAAGTCCGCTTTATCATGATTGACCCGAAAATGCTTGAGCTGTCAGTGTACGAAGGCATTCCTCACCTGTTGACTGAAGTCGTTACAGATATGAAAGACGCCGCTAACGCATTGCGTTGGAGCGTTAATGAAATGGAACGCCGCTACAAACTGATGTCAGCGTTAGGCGTGCGAAATCTGGCAGGCTACAACGAACGTGTACTAGAAGCTGAGCGTATGGGTCGTCCAATTCCAGATCCATTCTGGAAGCCGGGCGACAGCATGGAAGTTGCCCATCCAATGCTTGAAAAACTACCGTATATCGTCGTCCTGGTGGATGAATTTGCTGATCTGATGATGACAGTCGGCAAGAAAGTGGAAGAGTTGATTGCTCGCCTGGCGCAGAAAGCGCGTGCGGCGGGTATTCACCTTGTACTGGCGACTCAGCGTCCATCGGTTGATGTGATTACTGGCCTGATTAAAGCCAACATCCCGACGCGCGTTGCGTTTACGGTATCGAGTAAAATTGACTCTCGTACCATTCTTGATCAGGCTGGCGCTGAGTCACTGCTGGGCATGGGGGACATGCTCTATTCCGGGCCAAACTCAACTCTGCCAGTGCGTGTACATGGCGCGTTTGTTCGCGACCAGGAAGTGCATGCTGTGGTTCAGGACTGGAAAGCACGTGGTCGCCCACAATATATCACCGGTATCACCTCAGATACCGAGAGTGAAGGTGGTGCAGGTGGCGGTCTTGACGGTGATGAAGAACTCGATCCGCTATTTGATCAGGCCGTTGCTTTCGTGGTCGAAAAACGTAAAGCCTCTATTTCCGGTGTTCAGCGTCAGTTCCGTATCGGCTATAACCGAGCGGCTCGAATTGTTGAACAAATGGAAGCGCAGGGTATCGTGAGCCCACAAGGGCATAACGGTAACCGCGAAGTGTTGGCTCCACCACCATTCGAGTAATCCGTTGCACAAGAGTCGCAGTTGCGGCTCTTGTGCAAAGAAGGGTAAATTACCGGAAAATCAGCTTTTTCTTCTGTTGCTCATCAATGACACTCGACTAAAGTGGGCAACAGAAATACCACAGTGCAGTCGCTTTGTGGTGCATGAATTTTAAGGGATCATCATGAAAAAAATCGCTATTACTTGTGCTTTGTTGACTGCTTTGACTGCAACCGCTGCCTGGGCCGATGCCGCCGGTGACTTGAAAAATCGTTTAGATAAAGTCAGTAGCTTCCACGCCAGCTTCACCCAGAAAGTGACAGATGGTAGCGGTGCTGCTGTGCAAGAAGGTCAGGGGGATTTGTGGGTTAAGCGTCCAAACCTGTTCAACTGGCATATGACTCAGCCTGATGAAAGCATTCTGGTTTCTGATGGTAAAACACTGTGGTTCTATAACCCGTTTGTTGAACAAGTCAGCGCGACCTGGTTAAAAGACGCGACCGGCAATACGCCGTTTATGTTG
>DATERH010000094.1:0-4175 GCA_035271785.1 Buttiauxella sp. | reverse complement strand
ATAAGCCGCAAATTTGTCGTAGCCGTGAGCGCAACGCGCGAGGAATGGCGCATCATGCCAGCCATTTATCGCCAGTGTATGGGCGATGCCCAGCATCAGCGCCACATCGGTGCCCATGTTCGGCGCAATCCACTGCGCTTTTTCACCGAGGAAATCCACGGTCTCTGATCGCATCGGATCAATGGCGATCACGGTTTTGCCGCTGGCTCTGAGTTGCTCAAAATACTTCACACCCTGTTCATCACTGGCATTCCATGCAATTTTCAGAGTGTTCAGTGGGTTAGCACTCCACAACACCACAACTTCGCTATGTTCCAGTACCAATGGCCAACTAGTTTGCTGCTGGTAAACTTCATTGGAACCCACCACATACGACATGATGACCTGTGCCGCGCCGGTGGAGTAATCGCCAAGGTGCCCGGTATATCCACCTGCAAGGCTCATGTAACGTTGCAGTAACGTCGCTGCTTTATGCAGCACACCATTGGAGCGCCAGCCATAGGAACCGGCAAAAATAGAGTCCGCACCATAAGTCTCACGAATACGTTGATGTTGCTGGTGAATGAGTTGCAACGCTTCATCCCAGCTAATCCGTACATATTCGTCCTCACCTCGTACACCTTGTGGCGCATCGGGTGATGCCAGAAATCCTTTTCGAGCCATAGGAAATTGCACGCGAGCTTTGCTGTGAACCTGGTCCGGAACGGCGCTTTGCAATGAGTTCTCATGCCTGGTTTCCAGTGCGCCGGTGGAGCTGATCACGCGCTCGCCGTCAGTTTCAACGAGCATTGGGCCCCAGTGTGCGGCCGTTAGAATTTTCTTGTTTGATGAGGGTGTGCTTGCCAATTCGGGCTCCCCTGGTTGCAGGTAGTGGGCAGGTGGCGGTCTAATGACCACTCAATATTTTATTCACAAAATCAGACGACTCTATAGAAACTTCTACACATTCACGCGGCATAATCAACCGCCGCCAAGCATGCGGTTGAGTTATTTAATTCACAAAGGAAATAAGATGAAAAAACGCGTCATGATGATTGCCGCTATTGTTTGTGGCACGTTAGCAGTTTCTGGCTGTACTACCAACCCTTACACTGGCGAACGTGAAGCTGGAAAAGCGGGTATTGGTGCAGGTATTGGCTCACTGGTAGGTGCTGGCGTTGGCGTTCTTTCCTCATCGAAAAAAGATCGCGGCAAAGGTGCATTGATTGGTGCCGCAGCAGGTGCTGCATTAGGGGGTGGCGTCGGTTACTACATGGATGTGCAAGAAGCTAAACTGCGTGAGAAAATGCAGGGAACAGGCGTAAGCGTAACGCGTAATGGCGACAACATCGTGCTTAACATGCCAAACAACGTCACTTTCGACAGCAGCAGCGCAACACTGAAACCAGCAGGTGCAAACACCCTGACCGGTGTGGCGATGGTACTGAAAGAATATCCAAAAACTGCGGTTAACGTCGTGGGTTACACCGACAGCACCGGCAGCAAAGAGCTGAACATGACGCTTTCCCAACAGCGTGCCGATGGCGTGGGTAGTGCACTGATTACGCAAGGTGTCGCGGCAAACCGCGTGCATACCTCAGGTGTGGGGCCTGCGAATCCCATTGCCAGTAACAGCACGGCTGAAGGCAAGGCGCAGAACCGCCGCGTAGAAATTACGCTGAGTCCATTGTCCTAATCATTAGGTTTGACGCTCTTACGCCCCGTTCCTTTCCCGGGGCGATAATTTTTTTGCCCGGCACAAACCTAAAAATCACATCGGTGGTGTAAGCCCGTCTTTGCCCGCAGAAATACCGCGCGCAACCAGCTGGCCTTTATCGTCTTTCGCCCCATGTAGCACCACTTTAGCACCGGGTTTCAGCAGATCTCTCGAACCCGGGGTAATCAATACAACGGGGACATCGTCCGGAACAATCACCATTTTATCTTGGTCTTTAACCTTCACGGTCATGGTGCGGCCATTACTATTCACTAGTTTGCCAACCGTACCATTCGTCATCGTATTCACGTTACCGTCCGCAGACTCAAAGGGGTTAAACCCTTCTCCTGTTCCACGCAAGCTTGGGGAAAATACGTGCACTTCCAACGCTTTCAGCGTGCCATCGTCCTGCTGCACAGCCGCCGTGCCAATAAAACTATCAGGTTTTATGTCGCTGATTTTTGCCTTGCTGACGCTGTTCACTTTGGTTTTGTCTGTCAAAACCACGTCGAGCCTCTCCCCCTGGCGGGTAGTGATTGTGACTGTTTTGTCATTCACTGACTCAATTGTTCCACGAATGGGCCTAATAACATTATCAGCCTGAGCCGCAAAAGCTCCCGAACTCAGCAACAGAGCACTGAGCAACAATGTGGGAAAATAACGCTTTATCATGATTCTCTCCAGAATTCACAGTATGAATAGTTAGCAACCTTATTAAGGGTAATTCGCAAATGAGAACCGAGGAGGAAAGTGGTGTGAAAGAGTGTGTTTAAAGATTTCGTCGAATCGTGTTGTTGCTGGCAGTTGTGGCTAAACTATCGTGATACGCTGCGTGAATTCGAGATTCACTGTGCTGGTTCAGGAAGAAATATGGCTTACAAATATGCTTTGTTATTGCTTGTCCCGCTCGCCATTATTGGTTGCTCATCAACGGATACCTCAGGCTATGACGGGCATCGTACATATGGCCCAACCGAAACCGACGAATTTATCCGCTCGCAACAGGCCAATCCCTACAACAGCCGGGAAAATTTAACCGAGGAACAACGTAGGGAAATTAGCGAACAGATGCGCGCAGAAAGGCTTGAAGCCCGCGGTAGAATGGATAACAGCACCGACAGTGGTGATGGTTTAGGGCAAGCCGTTCCGAAAGGCTTCTATAACTAATTGAACAGCAGGCCGCACACCTTTTCCGTATCTAAAAATCCCATCGCTAAAAACAAAAAACCCCGCTGGTGAGGCGAGGTTTTTTGTTTTTACTGCACAGTGCTTTTACTGCTTTGCACACCACACAACATCAACCCCCAAAATATACGACGAAAGCCGCTGTGGAGCAAATACTTGCTGCAATTGTGAGCGACGCATAAAAGGCCGCCTGCGAAGCTGTTCGCATTTTTATCAAAATACTGTTTATTTATACAGTATAATGGATATACTGAGTGTGTTGAAAGTGATGTGCCCTGAGGCCGCAAACCGCCGCGCAATTCAAGTCCTGGCTGAAACGGGTGGTGCCGTCAGTGCCTTAACCTCAGAGGAGCACACCACACAAACTCAACAAATTCAGCTGGCTACAGGCAGCGGAAAGGCTTGTCGGCTGACAGTGCTCCTGACCCAGGAGAGAGCGTATGGGCTTGATGGAAATGGCTATTGCGTTTCTGAAACTCATGGTTGCGTTGCTGCAACTGCTTGAAGCTGCCATGAAAAACCTCAAGTAATTCATCGGCTTCAAGTCGCACCAAAAGGAGGCGGGAAACCGCCTCCTTTTAATAAACTCCGGCTGTCGTTTTGCTGGCAACAAAATTTGCCGTTCAGGTTTTAAAAGCTGCCATTAATTCCCCCATCAAAAAGCATTACACCATAGGGCCTCACTGTCTTTTTGTGGTAGATTCCTCTCGATTTTTTGACGCGGTCAGTTTTATAAACTGGCCTTTAGCTTGAAAACCCCTACAACACACCTGATAAAATGAGAAAACTAGCCAACATTCACCTACTGATGATGTTAATTCTTTTGGTTGCCGTCGGGCAGATGACGCAAACCATTTATATTCCGTCGATTCCCGATATGGCTCACGACTTCGGGGTACGCAACGGCGCAATCCAGCAGGTGATGGCGGCATATTTGCTGACTTATGGCATCTCACAACTTGTCTACGGGCCAATTTCAGACCGCATTGGTCGCCGCCCGGTGATTCTTGCAGGCATGAGCATTTTTATCCTCGCAACAGTGTGGGCATTGTTTACCACCAATTTAACCGCACTGGTGATTGCCAGTGCATTGCAAGGGATGGGAACTGGTGTGGCTGGCGTCATGGCGCGCACCATGCCTCGCGATCTCTACGAAGGTTCATCGCTTCGTTCGGCCAATAGTTTGCTGAACATGGGGATACTTGTCAGCCCACTGATTGCCCCGGTGATTGGCGGCATGCTTGATTCCGCTTGGGGTTGGCGTGCCTGTTACGGCTTCCTGCTGGTGCTGTGT
>DATERH010000093.1:0-6325 GCA_035271785.1 Buttiauxella sp. | reverse complement strand
ATCGAATTTATCGCTGAGTCGCGTCAGTTAACAATTCGCACAGTACCTTTACCTTTGCGTAAACAAAATTTACAAATCTTGATTCACGAACTGCCAGGATACTTGGCGCAACAGACAGAGGTTAACGCAACACAGATTGCTCAATGGTTTGCTCGTCAAATGGACGGCTTTCATGAACAATGGAACCAAGCGCAGGCTATTGCCCTGCTTGCTGATGTGGAGCGCCTTTGTCCGCAGCTGGTGAAATCACCACCTGGCGGTTTGTTACAACCTGTTGATCTACAATTGGCGATGAACGCCCTGAAACATGACTGAAGTTAAGCAAAACCTGCCACAGGCAATTTTTCTGATGGGGCCGACGGCCTCTGGTAAGACAGCGTTAGCCATTAATTTGCGTAAAACGTTGCCGGTAGAGTTGATAAGCGTCGATTCGGCCCTTATCTATCAAGGGATGGATATCGGTACAGCGAAGCCAACGGCACAAGAACTCGCCCAAGCTCCGCATCGGTTACTAGATATTCTCGATCCGGCACAGGCTTATTCCGCCGCAGATTTCCGGCGTGATGCGCTGGCCGAAATGGCAGAAATTACCGCGAGTGGACGTATCCCCTTGTTAGTAGGGGGAACGATGCTCTACTTCAAGGCATTGTTAGAAGGTTTATCGCCGTTACCATCCGCTGACCCTGAAGTCCGGGAACGGATAGAAAAACAGGCAGCAGAGCAAGGATGGGATGCGTTGCACCGTGAGTTAGCACTGGTTGATCCGGTGGCCGCTGCTCGTATTCATCCAAATGATCCACAAAGGCTTTCCCGGGCACTGGAAGTTTTTTTCATTTCGGGTAAAACTTTAACGGAACTGACACAAACGTCAGGAGAAGCTCTGCCTTACCAGGTGCATCAGTTCGCCATCGCCCCGGCGGGCCGTGAACTGCTCCATCATAGAATTGAGCAGCGTTTTCATCAGATGTTAGTTTCGGGATTTGAAACTGAAGTACGGGCTCTTTTTGCCCGTGGTGATTTGCATACGGATATGCCTTCCATTCGTTGTGTGGGTTATCGGCAGATGTGGTCCTATCTGGCGGGTGAAATTACTCATGATGAAATGGTTTATCGTGGTATTTGCGCGACGAGACAATTGGCTAAGCGCCAAATGACCTGGTTGAGAGGTTGGGAAGGTGTTCACTGGTTAGACAGTGATAATCCATCTCAGTCTTACAACGATGTAGTACAGGTAGTTAGTGCGAAGCATCAATGAATGTGTACAATTGAATCGTTATGGTGCGCAGTATCTTACGCAGTTTTTCAGAGCCACAGGGTTCTTGAGTTACAAACAACAAACATATAAGGAAAAGATAGAATGGCTAAGGGGCAATCATTACAAGATCCGTTCTTGAACGCACTGCGTCGCGAACGTGTTCCAGTTTCTATTTATTTGGTGAATGGTATTAAGCTGCAAGGTCAGATTGAGTCTTTTGATCAGTTTGTGATCCTGTTGAAAAACACGGTTAGCCAGATGGTCTATAAGCACGCGATTTCAACTGTTGTTCCGTCTCGTCCGGTATCTCATCACAGCAATAACACCGGTACTAGCGGTTCTGGCAGCTTCCACCATGGTGGAAGTGCGCAAGGTTCTGCGCCACAACAAGACAACGAAGACGCTGAGTAAGGCATAACGTTGTTTTTCCAAACCGGGGAACCAGGGATGCTGGGTTCCCCGCTGATCTTTTTGAGAGGTTATACGCTTGTTTGACCGTTATGATGCCGGTGAGCAGGCGGTGCTGGTACACATCTATTTTTCGCAAGACAAAGACATGGAAGATCTGGAGGAGTTTGAATCCTTGGTCTCTTCAGCCGGTGTCGAAGCATTACAGGTGGTTACTGGTAACCGTAAAGCCCCGCACCCAAAGTATTTTGTTGGTGAAGGTAAGGCAATTGAGATTGCCGATGCAGTGAAAGCCACTGGGGCATCGGTCGTTTTATTTGATCACGCGTTGTCTCCAGCTCAGGAGCGTAACCTCGAAGCGCTGTGTGAATGTCGTGTCGTCGACAGAACCGGCCTGATTTTAGATATTTTTGCTCAACGTGCGCGCACCCATGAAGGTAAGTTGCAGGTTGAGTTGGCTCAGTTACGTCACATGGCAACTCGCCTTGTGCGCGGCTGGACCCACCTTGAGCGTCAGGGAGGGGGGATAGGTTCACGAGGTCCTGGGGAAACTCAGCTCGAAACTGACCGCCGTTTACTGCGCAACCGGATTATGCAGATCCTTGCTCGCTTAGAACGAGTTGAAAAACAACGTGAACAAGGTCGGCGCTCGCGTGCCAAGGCTGATATCCCAACTGTTTCTCTGGTGGGCTACACCAACGCCGGTAAATCCACCCTGTTTAACCAAATAACAGCGGCAGATGTTTATGCCGCAGATCAGCTGTTTGCCACACTGGATCCAACATTGCGTCGTATTGACGTGACAGATGTTGGCGAAACCATTCTGGCAGATACAGTAGGTTTTATTCGCCATCTGCCACATGACTTGGTGGCGGCGTTTAAAGCGACCTTGCAGGAAACGCGTCAGGCGACATTGTTATTACATGTCATTGATGCAAGTGATCTCAGGATCCAGGAAAACATTGCCGCGGTTAATACCGTTCTCGAAGAGATTGAGGCCAATGAAATTCCCACGCTGCTGGTGATGAATAAAATAGATATGTTGGATGACTTTGTTCCACGTATCGATAGAGATGATGAAAATATGCCGATTCGGGTCTGGCTTTCTGCCCAGACAGGTGACGGCGTTCCACTGCTTTTCCAGGCTTTGACTGAGCGTTTATCTGGTGAAATTGCACAGCATACGTTGTGCTTACCCCCCCAGGCTGGGCGACTGCGAAGCCGTTTTTATCAGCTTCAGGCAATAGAAAAAGAGTGGATGGAGGAGGACGGCAGTGTTGGCTTACAAATTCGTATGCCTATTGTTGACTGGCGTCGCCTCTGTAAACAAGAACCGGCACTCGCTGACTACATCGTTTAGCAAGTCAAGGGACTGTCCTGAAGACTTTTTCCCCTTATGGGGATATCACCGCACAACAAATATGGAGCATAAACATGGCGTGGAATCAGCCCGGTAATAACGGACAGGACCGCGACCCGTGGGGAAGCAGCAAACCAGGCGGCGACTCTGGGGGTAACAAAGGAGGGCGGGATCAGGGGCCTCCTGATCTGGATGATATCTTCCGGAAATTAAGCAAAAAACTCGGTGGTCTGGGTGGTGGTAAAAGCGGTGGTGGTGGTACCGGTGGTGGTTCTTCACAACTTCCTCGTCCCCACATCGGTGGCCGTATGGTTGGTATCGTTGCCGCTGTAGCTGTGGTCATTTGGGCTGCAACTGGGTTCTATACCATTAAAGAAGCTGAACGTGGTGTGGTAACGCGTTTTGGTCAATTCAGCCATTTGGTTGAGCCGGGCCTGAACTGGAAACCTACCTTTGTTGATAAAGTCACTGCGGTAAACGTTGAAGCAGTACGCGAATTGGCGGCTTCTGGTGTGATGTTGACGTCCGATGAGAACGTGGTTCGTGTCGAAATGAACGTCCAGTATCGCGTGACTGATCCACGTCGCTACCTATACAGCGTAACCAGCGCAGACGATAGCCTGCGTCAGGCAACCGACAGCGCACTACGTGGTGTGATTGGTAAATACACCATGGATAAGATCCTCACCGAGGGTCGTACCATCATTCGTAATGATACTCAGCGCGAACTGGAAGAAACCATTCGTCCATACAACATGGGTATCACCTTGCTGGACGTCAACTTCCAGACTGCTCGTCCGCCGGAAGAGGTGAAAGCTGCGTTTGATGACGCAATTTCAGCGCGTGAAAACGAACAGCAATATATCCGTGAAGCAGAAGCCTATACCAACGAAGTTCAGCCGCGTGCTAATGGTCAGGCGCAGCGTATCCTTGAAGAAGCTCGTGCTTATAAAACACAGACCGTGTTAGAAGCGCAGGGTGAAGTAGCCCGCTTCTCGAAGATGTTGCCGGAATATAAAGCCGCACCGGAAATTACCCGTGAGCGTCTGTATATCGAAACCATGGAAAAAGTGCTTAGCCATACCCGTAAAGTTGTGGTTAACGACAAAGGGGGCAACCTGATGGTCCTGCCTCTGGATCAGATGCTGAAAGGTGGCTCACAACCTGCAGCAAAGAGTGATACCAGTGCGGCGAATAACTTGTTACGCCTGCCACCGGCATCCGGCTCTAGCAGCGGTAGCGCCACACAGTCTTCATCAAGTCGAGGCGATATCATGGATCAGCGCCGTACCGATGCACAGCGCACTGATAACCAGCGTGTAGGGAGTGAATAACGATGCGTAAGTCAGTCATTGCTTTAATTATCATCGTGCTGGTAGTGCTGTTTACCTCGGTCTTCGTGGTACAGGAAGGCGAGCGCGGGATTACGTTACGCTTCGGTAAAGTGTTGCGTGATAATGAAAACAAGCCAGTGGTCTATGAGCCAGGTCTGCATTTCAAAGTACCATTCATCGAGTCGGTGAAAACCCTTGATGCGCGTATTCAGACGATGGACAACCAGGCCGATCGCTTTGTAACCAAAGAGAAGAAAGACCTGATCGTTGATTCTTACATCAAATGGCGTATCAGTGATTTCAGTCGTTACTACCTGGCAACTGGTGGTGGCGATGTGTCTCAAGCAGAAGTGCTGTTAAAACGTAAATTCAGTGACCGTCTGCGTTCTGAAATTGGTCGTCTTGATGTTAAAGACATTGTGACCGATTCTCGTGGCCGTCTGACTCTGGATGTTCGTGATGCGCTGAACTCTGGTACAGCGGGTGTTGATGATGAAGTGTCAACACCTGCAGCGGATGATGCAATTGCCTCTGCTGCTGCGCGTGTAACGGCGGAAACCAAAGGCAAAGTGCCAGTGGTTAACCCGAACAGTATGACAGCACTGGGTATCGAAGTTGTCGATGTACGTATCAAGCAGATCAACCTGCCAGCAGAGGTTTCTGAAGCTATCTACAACCGTATGCGTGCAGAGCGTGAAGCTGTTGCTCGTCGTCACCGTTCACAAGGCCAGGAAGAAGCTGAGAAGCTGCGTGCTACCGCCGACTACGAAGTGACTCGTACTCTGGCAGAAGCCGAACGTCAAGGCCGTATTAGTCGTGGTGAAGGTGATGCTGAAGTTGCCAAACTGTTTGCTGACGCATTCAGTCAGGATCCAGACTTCTATGCGTTTATTCGTAGCCTGCGTGCGTACGAGGCAAGCTTCAATTCTGGTCAGGATGTGATGGTGTTAAGTCCTGATAGTGATTTCTTCCGCTACATGAAAGCACCAGCGAACAGTCCACGTTAATTTTCGCGAGTGATACAAGAGCCGGTCTAACCGGCTCTTTTTTTATTGGTGTTTGAGGGAAATATGAATTCGACTATCTGGATGGCATTAGCGTTAGTTTTAGTGCTCGAAGGACTCGGGCCGATGCTTTATCCGCGCATGTGGCGCCGGATGATTGCCGCTTTAACTCAGCTTCCCGATAATACACTGCGCCGTTTTGGTGGCGGTCTAGTGGTTGCGGGTGTCGTTGTCTACTACATGTTGAGTCGAACCGGCGGTTGATGGACATTGAGGGCGGTGATTACCATTTTGTATACTAAAAGGGCTGATCATCGTGGAAACCGATGGTAGAATCCTTTTTTAAGCAAACGGTGATTTTGAAAAATGGGTAACAACGTCGTCGTACTGGGCACCCAATGGGGTGACGAAGGTAAAGGAAAGATCGTAGATCTTCTGACTGAACGGGCTAAATATGTTGTGCGCTACCAGGGCGGTCACAACGCAGGCCATACTCTCGTAATCAACGGTGAAAAAACCGTTCTTCATCTTATTCCATCAGGTATTCTGCGTGATAACGTTACCAGCATCATCGGTAATGGCGTTGTGCTGTCTCCTGCTGCACTGATGAAAGAGATGAAAGAGCTGGAAGACCGTGGGATTCCGGTACGTGAGCGCCTGCTGTTATCTGAAGCATGTCCACTGATTCTTGATTATCACGTTGCGCTGGATGTGGCTCGTGAGAAAGCTCGTGGTGCCAAAGCTATCGGTACTACCGGTCGTGGTATCGGTCCTGCATATGAAGACAAAGTGGCCCGTCGTGGCCTGCGCGTTGGCGACTTGTTCGACAAAGCCACCTTTGCAGACAAACTGAAAGAAGTTCTGGAATACCATAACTTCCAACTGGTTAACTTCTATAAA
Source organism: Buttiauxella sp. (assembly GCA_035271785.1). Taxonomy (GTDB): domain Bacteria; phylum Pseudomonadota; class Gammaproteobacteria; order Enterobacterales; family Enterobacteriaceae; genus Buttiauxella. Next base: position 64 of record DATERH010000093.1, on the reverse strand, counting down.
GTTGAAGCGGTTGATTACCAGAAAGTTCTGGACGATGTCATGGCAGTGGCTGACATTCTGACCA
>DATERH010000092.1:0-24052 GCA_035271785.1 Buttiauxella sp. | reverse complement strand
TTTCCCTCCAGAGCATTACCTCCAACACCACTGGCAAAACCACGGCTCAGCACACGGTCCAGCCATTCTTTGAGTAACGCCGGGCAGCTATAGGTATAAAGAGGATGTTGGAAGACGATGACATCATGCTCTTGCAGCAATGCCTGCTCATGATAGATATCGATAAAAAAATCAGGATAGTGCGCATAGAGGTCATGCACAGTGACATTAGCAAGCTTTTGCGCCGGTTGGAGTAAGACGCGGTTTGCGACCGAGTCTTGTGACTCCGGATGGGCATATAGCAGCAAAACTTTCGGCGGCTGCAACATCATTACCCTCCAGGGCGTCGTCATAGTCTTTATTTTGGGCTACCATGCAGCCCGACGCGAAGGCTGATGCTTCACGTTACCTAAATATAATGACAATTTAACATACTCTGAACATACGGCGCTTTATGATTGTTTTCTCCTCGTTACAAATTCGTCGCGGTACTCGCGTTTTGCTGGATAACGCCACCGCTACCATCAATCCAGGCCAAAAAGTGGGTCTGGTGGGTAAAAACGGCTGCGGTAAATCCACGCTGCTGGCGCTGCTGAAGAACGAGATCAGCGCCGATGGCGGAAGTATGACTTTCCCTGGAAACTGGGCTTTAGCCTGGGTAAATCAGGAAACACCTGCGCTGGCGATGCCCGCCATTGAATATGTCATTGATGGCGACCGTGAATTCCGCCAGCTTGAAGCCGAATTGGCAAAGGCCAATGAGCGCAACGACGGCCATGCTATCGCGCTGGTTCACGGTAAACTGGATGCAGTTGATGCCTGGACGATTCGCTCCCGCGCATCCAGCTTGCTGCACGGCTTAGGCTTCAGCAATGAACAGCTCGAACGCCCGGTTAGCGATTTTTCTGGTGGCTGGCGTATGCGCCTGAACCTGGCACAAGCGCTAATTTGCCGCTCAGATTTACTGTTACTCGATGAACCGACCAACCACCTGGATTTAGATGCCGTTATTTGGCTGGAACGCTGGTTGAAAAACTACCAGGGAACGTTGATTCTAATTTCCCACGACCGTGACTTCCTTGACCCGGTGGTTGGGAAAATTATTCATATCGAGCAAGAGTCGATGTTTGAATACACCGGTAACTATTCGTCGTTTGAAGGGCAACGCGCCACGCGTCTTGCTCAACAGCAGTCGATGTTCGAAAGCCAGCAGGAGCGTGTCGCGCATCTGCAAAGTTTTATCGACCGCTTCAAAGCTAAGGCCAGTAAAGCGAAACAAGCGCAAAGCCGTGTAAAAATGCTTGAGCGCATGGAATTGATTGCTCCGGCGCACGTCGATAACCCGTTCCATTTCAGTTTCCGTGCCCCGGAAAGTTTGCCAAACCCGCTGCTGCGCATGGAAAAAGTCAGTGCTGGCTATGGCGACCGCGTGATCCTTGATTCCATCAAGCTTAATCTGGTTCCGGGTTCCCGCATCGGCCTGCTGGGCCGTAACGGTGCCGGTAAATCGACCCTAATCAAACTACTGGCAGAAGAAATTCAGCCATTGAAGGGCGATATTGGCCTAGCGAAAGGCGTCAAGCTGGGATACTTCGCACAGCACCAACTGGAATATTTACGTGCTGACGAATCTCCGTTGCAACACCTGGCTCGCATTGCGCCAAAAGAACTCGAGCAACAACTTCGCGACTATCTGGGCGGTTTTGGTTTCCGTGGCGATAAAGTCACCGAACAGACCGCGCGATTCTCCGGCGGTGAAAAAGCGCGTCTGGTATTGGCACTGGTTGTCTGGCAGCGCCCTAACCTGCTGCTGCTCGATGAACCAACCAACCACCTAGATCTGGACATGCGTCAGGCACTGACCGAAGCATTGATTGATTTCGAAGGCGCATTAGTGGTGGTTTCGCACGACCGTCACTTACTGCGTTCGACGACTGACGATCTTTATTTGGTCCACGACGGCAAAGTCGAGGCGTTCGATGGTGATCTCGAAGATTATCAACAATGGCTTGTTGACCTGCAAAAGCAGGAAAACCAGCCACAAGATTCAGCCAAAGATAACGCCAACAGTGCACAGTCGCGTAAAGATCAAAAACGCCGGGAAGCAGAGTTACGCACGCAAACCCAACCGCTGCGCAAACAAATCACCAAGATTGAAAAGCAGATGGAAAAGCTGAATGCACAACTTGCAGAAGTCGAGGAGAAGTTGGCTGACAGCGCCATTTACGACCAAAGTCGTAAAGCGGAAATGACCGAATGCCTGCAAACTCAGGTGAAGGTAAAGGCGGCGCTAGAAGAGTGTGAGATGGAATGGCTGGATGCCCATGACCAGTTAGAACAGATGATGCAGGCCGAATGATAGTCTGGCCTCACCCAAAGTGAGGCCAGGTAACTCAATGCCAGATCAGCAACACACACGCCGCAGTCAGCAAGCCCATAAAGATATTAAAGATTGCCCAAGCGCGGCGGCTATGAAGTAGCTTGCCAATCATGCTGCCAAACGCAATCCAGATGATACCTGCAACAATGTTGACCAGCGCAATACCGATGCTGATTAACACCACAGAATGCAGATACTGGGAACCGGCAAGGCTAAAACTTGCCACTGCACCTAGCGCCATCAACCACGCTTTCGGGTTGATAACCTGTAATAACCCCCCTTGCCAGAATGGAATCGGTGCTGGAGGGGGCGCATCGGTTTCCAGCTTTTCATAAGTTGCTGAGCCGATTTTCCATGCCAGCCACAAGAGATAAGCGCTCCCGGCAACCTTCAGGATAAGGTGCAAAGCAGGATATAAAAGGATTAAGCTACCGACGCCAAAGGCCACCAGCAACAAGATGCATTGCATACCCAGCATGATGCCTATCATCAAAGGTATGGTGCGCATAAAGCCGTAATTGGCGCCGGAAGAAGTCAGCAACATATTGTTTGGGCCGGGTGTAATAGCCGCGACCCAAAGAAAACCAAGCATTGAGAAGAAAAGCGTTTCCATGAAATGGGTGATCCACACCCGGGAAGTTAATTAGCAAACTAAATGAAACTAACAGTGTGATATGGCTACGACAAGTCCCGCAGCATTGAATTTTAATCACGTAGACGATGAACAATTTCGTCCGCTAAAGGGTGTCAGTAATCCGCACCTGCAAACTATGCTCCCACGCTTAATTCGCCGCCGTCTCAATTTCAAGCCTCACTGGCAACGTCTGGACATGCCGGATGGTGATTTTGTCGATCTTGCCTGGAGCGAAGATCCACGTCAGGCAACACACAAACCACGGTTAGTTGTTTTTCATGGTCTGGAAGGAAGCCTGCACAGCCCGTATGCGCATGGATTAATTGATGCAGCACGTAAGCAAGGTTGGCTAGGTGTGGTGATGCATTTTCGTGGTTGCAGCGGCGTGCCGAATCGCATGAAGCGAATCTATCACTCCGGTGAAACCGAAGATGGTAGCTATTTCCTCAACTGGCTCAGCACACGGTATGGCAAAGCGCCAACGGCAGCGGTGGGTTTCTCGCTCGGCGGGAATATGCTCGCCTGTTTAATGGCTAAACAAGGTGCAGATTGCATGCTACAGGCCGGTGTTGTGGTTTCTGCCCCACTCATGCTTGAGCATTGCAGCAAACATATCGAAAAAGGGTTCTCGCGTGTTTATCAACACTATCTTTTGAATCTACTGAAGAAAAACGCGGCTCGTAAACTCAGAAGTTATCCTGGGACCCTCCCTGTCGATATGCGTCAGCTCAAAGGTATGCGCCGTCTACGTGAGTTTGACGATTTGATTACCTCGAAAATTCACGGTTTCGCTGATGCCCTCGACTATTATCGTCAATGCAGCGCCATGCCACTTCTGCCACAAATCAAAAAGCCGACGCTCATCATTCACGCTAAAGATGACCCGTTTATGGATCACCATGTTATCCCTGATAAAGCGATATTGCCTGACAACATTGAGTACCAACTGACTCGCTACGGCGGCCATGTTGGATTTGTTGGCGGAACGCTCCTGCGCCCTGAAATGTGGCTAGAGCAACGAATCCCACAGTGGCTAACTCAATTTTTGGACCCGTAATATGATGATTCCATGGCAAGATCTCCCTCCCGAAACGCTTGATAATCTGATTGAATCCTTTGTATTACGTGAAGGTACAGACTATGGTGAGCAAGAACGCTCACTGGAGCAAAAGGTGGCCGATGTTAAGCGCCAACTGCAAAGTGGTGAAGCCGTATTGGTTTGGTCTGAACTCCATGAAACGGTGAATATCATGGCTCGCGGGCAATTTCGCGGCTAGACACTCACCGCCTGGGTTGTCACCTATACTGCATAAAGCTCATCTTTTTTTAACAAGACCGTAGTGATTACCCATGGAGTTGTTGCCTTATGTCAGCCAAACATCCGGTTATTGCCGTAACAGGTTCCAGCGGCGCGGGAACGACCACCACCAGCCTTGCCTTCCGTAAAATATTCCAGCAACTCAATCTTCGCGCTGCCGAAGTTGAGGGTGACAGTTTCCATCGTTTCACTCGCCCTGAAATGGATATGGCTATCCGTAAAGCACGCGATCTGGGTCGACATATTAGCTACTTTGGCCCGGAAGCGAATGACTTCGGTTTACTTGAACAAACATTTCTGGAGTACGGAAAAACTGGCCAGGGTAAGTCGCGCAAATATCTGCACACTTATGATGAAGCCGTACCCTGGAACCAAATTCCCGGTACATTTACCCCGTGGCAACCGCTGCCGGAACCGACCGATGTCTTGTTCTATGAAGGTTTGCACGGAGGCGTTGTCACCTCGCAACATGATGTGGCGAATGCCGTCGACTTACTGGTTGGCGTAGTGCCGATTGTGAACCTGGAATGGATACAGAAACTGGTGCGAGATACCAGCGAACGCGCTCATTCCAGAGAAGCGGTGATGGATTCGGTCGTGCGCTCGATGGACGATTATATCAATTACATCACGCCGCAATTTTCCCGCACCCATATCAACTTCCAACGGGTGCCTACCGTTGATACGTCGAACCCATTTGCGGCACGAGGTATCCCGTCACTGGACGAAAGCTTTGTCGTGATTCATTTTCGTGGGCTGGATAACATCGATTTTCCGTATTTGCTCACCATGCTGCAAGGCTCTTTTATTTCACACATCAATACAATAGTGGTGCCGGGCGGCAAGATGGGATTAGCGATGGAATTGATCATGACGCCATTAGTTAAGCGCCTGGCGGAAGGACGAAATATTAATAACCAGGGCGGTTAATCACCACCCTCGTCACTACTTGTACTACCTGTTAGCATTCGAGTGCGGCCAACACCCCTGCAACTTGAAGGATGACAAGTATATCAACCTTCAATCACTTCATAGCTGTGGGTGATATTCACAGCTTTTTCTAACATCAGAGCAACAGAACAATACTTCTCAGCAGATAAATCCACTGCGCGGGAAACCGCATTATCTTTCAGCTCTTTGCCTGTCACGATGAAATGCAAATTGATGGTGGTAAAAAGACGAGGTGCTTCTTCGCGACGCTCCGAGGTCAGTTTTACTTCACAATCTGTCACGTTGTAGCGACCTTTTTGCAAAATAGAAACCACATCAATTGCACTACACCCACCCGCAGCCATCAGAACCATTTCCATCGGACTTGGTGCTTTATCGCCAGAATTACCATCCATTAAAATCTGGTGTCCTGAAGCAGACTCCCCAAGGAAAGTTAACCCTTCAACCCATTTCACACGTGCCTGCATATTGCTTCTCCAATAGACTTAATTACCTTCTAGAGTACGCGGATGCAGCAAAACTGGCAACGGAAGGCGACCTACGTCATGCTGAAACGAGACAACAGGAGACACTTGTCAAAAGCTATGCTAAAACAATCCGGATGCTACATTGATACATTGATACATTGACGTAATGCATGTATGCAGAGGACGTCACTAATTACAGGCAGCAAGAATGACTTGCATGCCGTCTCCCCAAGGTGGGGAATATTCTAATACTTGCAACGCCAGACAGGATGTTTAGCGTCCTGTCGTTGGTAGCCAGTTATAAAACAGAGGATAACCGCGCATGGTGCTTGGCAAACCGCAAACAGACCCGACTCTCGAATGGTTCTTGTCTCATTGCCATATTCATAAGTATCCATCGAAGAGCACATTGATTCACCAGGGTGAAAAAGCTGAGACGCTGTATTACATCGTCAAGGGCTCTGTGGCTGTTCTGATTAAAGATGAAGAGGGCAAGGAAATGATCCTCTCCTATCTGAATCAGGGCGATTTTATTGGTGAGTTAGGGCTGTTCGAAGAAGGACAGGAACGTAGTGCCTGGGTTCGTGCTAAATCTGCCTGTGAAGTGGCCGAAATTTCATATAAAAAATTCCGCCAGCTTATTCAGGTCAACCCAGACATTTTGTTGCGCCTGTCTTCCCAGATGGCTCGCCGTCTGCAAGTTACATCAGAGAAAGTCGGTAACCTGGCATTCCTGGATGTTACTGGTCGCATCGCACAGACGCTGCTGAATCTGGCGAAACAACCTGATGCAATGACCCACCCGGACGGTATGCAGATTAAAATTACCCGTCAGGAAATCGGTCAGATCGTGGGATGCTCACGTGAAACCGTTGGTCGTATCTTGAAAATGCTGGAAGATCAAAACCTGATCTCCGCTCACGGTAAAACGATCGTCGTTTACGGCACTCGTTAATCTCCGTCTTCAAAAATGGCGTGTCACTCCGGTAACACGCCATTTTTGTTTCTACACTTCCCTCACTTGCTCTAAATAATTCATGTTGCAGGTAGGCGGTAAGCTCAGAAATCTCCAGGAGCTTACTTAAGTAAGTGACCGGGGTGACTGAGTGCAACCAACAACCCTGCAACATGAATTATGACGAGCAAATGTGGCGTAGACTGATTTACCATCCTGAAGTTAACTACGCCCTGCGGCAAACGCTGGTGCTGTGTCTTCCTGTGGGGATAGGTTTACTGCTCGGAAATTTGCAGTTGGGGCTGCTTTTCTCGTTAGTACCCGCTTGTTGCAACATTGCCGGTCTGGATACACCCCATAAGCGCTTCTTTAAACGCCTGATTGTTGGCAGCACTCTTTTTGCCGTCAGCAGCTTCATCATGCAGCTTTTGCTGCTGTACTCTGCCGTTCCATTGCCCCTTATTCTCATCGTTATGGCGCTCTTGCTGGGTGTCACCGCTGAAATTAGCACCCTGCACGCTCGTTTGCTTCCTGCCTCGCTTATTGCTGCCATATTTACACTTAGCATGGCCGGAAGTATGCCTATCTGGAAGCCGATGGCGTTGTATGTCTCCGGCACGATTTGGTACGGGGTATTTAACTGGTTTTGGTTCTGGATGTGGCGCGAGCAGCCGTTGCGCGAATCGTTAAGCCTGCTCTATCGCCAATTAGCAGATTACTGTGAAGCCAAATACAGCATGCTAACTCAGCATGCTGATCCCGAAACCTCACTTCCACCGCTGCTAGCTCTCCAGCAAAAAGCTGTCGATCTGATCACTATCTGCTACCAACAACTGCATATGCTGCCGATAAATCAGCAAAACGGTTACAAGCATTTGTTACGCTCTTTTCAAGTCGCATTAGATTTACAAGAGCACATTTCCGTCAGTTTGCATCAACCTGCCGAAGTGCAAAAACTTGTCGCGCAAAGCCATGCGGAAGCAGTGATTCGCTGGAATGCACAAACCATTGCGGCACGCTTGCGTGTTCTGGCCGATGACATTCTTTACCATCGTTACCCGCAGCGTTTTACGATGGAGATGCAAATTGAAGCGCTCGAGAAAATCGCTCGTCGGAATCCGGATAACCCGGTCGGGCAGTTTTGCCATTATCACTTCAGCCGTATCGCGCGAGTTTTGCGTATCCAACGTCCGTTGTATATCCGTGACCTGATGGAAGACCGACAACGGCGCTTGCCTCTGTGGGCAGCACTGAAAAGCTATTTGTCGTTGAAATCAGCAGCCCTGCGCAACGCCGCCCGGTTAGGCGTGATGCTAACTATCGCTAGTCTTTTTGGAGTGTTTTTACAGCTACCAAAACCCTACTGGATTTTAATGACGGTGATGTTTGTGACGCAAAATGGCTACGGTGCCACGCGGGTACGTATTCTGCACCGTTCGGTAGGAACCATTGCCGGTCTGGCCATTGCGGGCATCGCCCTGCACTTTCACTTCCCACAAGATATTGCGTTGGCCGCGATGCTGGTCATTACGCTAATCAGCTATTTGTTTATTCGTCAGAGCTACGGCTGGGCGACAATTGGCTTTACCGTGACGGCGGTTTATACCCTGCAACTGTTAACGCTCAGCGCTGAGCAATTTATCGTTCCGCGTTTGATAGATACTCTGCTGGGTTGTTTGATTGCCTTCGGCGGCATGGTGTGGCTGTGGCCGCAATGGCAAAGTGGCTTGCTGCGCCAGAACGCCCACGACGCACTAGAAACAGACCAGGAGGCCATTCGTCTAATCCTGAGCAACGACCCTGAGTCCACGCCGTTGGCCTACCAACGGATGAAGGTCAACCAAGCCCATAATGCGCTGTTTAACTCACTGAATCAGGCGATGCAAGAACCCGGTTTCAACTCGCATTATCTGTCAGATATGAAACTGTGGGTGACGCACAGCCAGTTTATTGTCGAACACATCAATGCCATGACGACACTTGCCCGCGAGCACAATATGCTGACCCCGGATTTAGCCCAGCGCTATTTGCAGTCATGTGAAATTGCGCTGCAACGATGCCAACAGCGGCTTCAGTACGATGGGCCTGGTGAGACTAACGACGCGAATATTCTCGACCCTCTGGAAGGGCTTCCGAGTGGGCCTTTAAGTACGATGGAACAACATTTACAGCGAATTTTGGGCCACCTCAGCACCATGCACACCATTTCTTCGGTTGCATGGCGTCAGCGCCCACATCATGGTATTTGGCTGAACCGTTTACGGCGGCCAGAGAGTAAATAAAACCGCGTCACCCGCCATTTTTGCCGGATGACGCAGGGGCTTACACGCCGAGGGATACGACTTTTGCCACCGCTTTAGCGAAGCGCGTCATACCTTCGTCGATATCAGCATTTTCAACAATCAAGGCTGGTGCAAAGCGCATGACATCAGGCCCGGCATTCAAAACCATCACGCCTTCCTCAGCAGCAGCGTGGAGGAACTCACGGGCACGACCTTTGTACTGCGGTTTCAACTCTGCGCCAATCAACAAGCCCATACCGCGAATATCACTAAATACGTCAAACTGCTCATCAATTTGCTGCAAATGCTTCACGAACTGCTGACGCTTTTCCGTGACGCCATTCAACACCGCAGGGGTATTGATGATATCAAACGCCGCGCCCGCAACGGCACACGCCAGCGGATTTCCACCGTAAGTTGAGCCATGTGTACCAACATGGAATGCTGAGGCTATTTCTTGTGTCGTCAACATAACACTTACAGGGAAACCGCCACCCAACGCTTTAGCGCTGGTCAAAATATCCGGTGTCACGCCGTAATGCATATACGCAAACAGCTCACCGATACGCCCCATACCACACTGAACTTCATCGAACACCAACAGCGCTTTATGCTCGTCACACAGGGTCCGTAAGCCTTGCAGGAATTCAGGCGTTGCCGCCATTACGCCGCCCTCGCCCTGAATGGGCTCAACCACTACCGCGCAGGTGTGATCGTCCATCACCGCTTTTACCGCATGCAAATCGTTAAATGGCACATGGATAATATCTGCGGGTTTCGGACCAAATCCATCGGAATATTTAGGCTGGCCACCCACAGAAACGGTAAACAGTGAACGACCGTGGAAGGCGTTATGGAAGGCAATAATTTTGGTTTTATACGGACTATGGCGAGTGGATGCGTAATAACGCGCCAGTTTAAATGCGGTTTCATTCGCCTCAGTGCCGGAGTTCATAAACAGCACGCGTTCAGCAAAAGTGGCGTCAATCAACTTACGTCCAAGACGCAGCGCGGGTTCGTTGGTGAAAACATTACTGGTATGCCATAGCGTTTCACCCTGGCTTTTTAACGCTTCCACTAACGCTGGATGGCAGTGGCCCAATGCCGTTACCGCGATCCCGCCAGCGAAATCAACATACTCTTTCCCTTGTTGATCCCAAATGCGGCTTCCCTTGCCTTTTACCGGAATAAATTCTGCCGGTGCATAAATCGGCAGAATGACTTCATCGAAAGTTGCGCGGGTAATTGCTGATTGTTCAGTTGTCATTTATTGCCTATCCCCTTTTTACGCATAAAAACTTCATAAAAGACACATGAAAATATAATCATGAAATATGCATAAAAAATCATTTATTGGCAATAAAAAATCAATACTTCAGAAAATTGGCTAACAGTTGATGCCCCTGCTCGCTGAGAATGCTTTCCGGATGAAATTGCACACCTTCCAGCGCAAGTTCACGATGGCAGATGCCCATAATTTCTTGCTTATCTGTCCACGCAGTCACTTCAAAACACGCAGGTAAAGTTGCTGGGTCGATAACCAAAGAGTGATAACGCGTCACGGTAAGAGGATTGTTCAAGCCGCTGAAAACACCGGTATTACTATGCGAAATAGCCGAAGTTTTACCGTGCATGACCTTTTCAGCACGGACAATCGTTGCACCAAATGCTTGTGCAATAGCCTGATGACCCAGGCAAACACCGAGGATCGGTAGCTTTCCGGCGAAGTGGGTAATTGCCGCGAGAGAAATACCCGCTTCAGTAGGCGTGCAAGGCCCGGGTGAGATAACCAGATGTGCTGGTGCCAATGCGCTGATTTCAGAAAGGGTCAGCTCATCGTTACGCTTCACCAGGACTTCAGCGCCTAACTCGCAAAAATACTGATAAAGGTTCCAGGTGAATGAATCGTAATTGTCGATAAGCAGTAGCATCGCGGCTCCGGGGTAAAAAAGAACCGCGCTATTCTATTCGCTTTCGCACGCTTCACTCACCACTTTAGTGAAAATCTCCGTTAGCGGTGTCAAATTCCCCAACGCCCCGGCCTGATTAGCGGCTTCCCAGGCCTCAGGTACAACGCTCTTCCAGTCCAAAACATAACCGGCATGAATCGCTAGCTGCTCGAAGAAAACACGTTGTGCGCGACCACTGCCAATACGGAAAGGATGCAGAACATTTATCTCGCAATAATAATGCGCCACGCGAGAAATGAACTCGCTTCTGGCAAGCCCCGTAAGGTAATGCTCGTCTTCCAGCTCCTGCATCAAATCGTTACCTTCATTTTCGATGTACTCGAAATGGCAGAAACGCGTTTCTCCCTGATAGATATCGATCTGGCGCAATTCACCTGCCCAATCAAATACATCCTGGAAAAGTTGCTGATGAATTGAGCACAGCCATGGCAATCCCATGTGGGCAGGGCCAAGTTCGATAGTCGCGGCTCTCAGTGCCGTAAGCTCCCCCTCTGCCTGCTGCAAACGTTCCGCTTCGCGAATATCAAGCCGGTTACGCAAAACATGAATACCCGACCAAAAATAAGGGTCGCGTCCTTCACCGAATTTATCGCTCATAGTGTCCCCGTAATTCAGTAATACGAATCAGGGCCTCGTCACGCGTGAGGGTAATCAACGGGATTTCAATTCCTTCCAGCCGAGAACTTGCCTGGAATGAACGGCTTCGCTGCTGCTGCCAAAGGCGGGACTTTTGTTTGTCGGTAAGTTTCTTTGCCATGGTACCTCCCTAACATGACCCTTTCTTGCCACAAGTATAAGCAGCAATCGGTGGAAGTGCAGGAAGGAGAAGATTGCGCAGGTAGAGAATACCCGCGCGGGAATTTTTACGGCAGGACTTTTGCGGAGAGGATAACGACAGGTTTTGACGGAACATTTTGGTATGGACCGACATCATGCGTCTGTACCTGAGAGATCTTATCGGCGACTTCCATCCCTTTCACAACTTTACCAAATACCGCATAACCGAAGTCGCGTTGGCCGTGATCGAGGAAAGCATTGTCTGCCACGTTGAGGAAGAACTGGCTGGTTGCGCTGTCTTTATCTGCGGTGCGTGCCATTGAAATGGTGCCGCGAGTATTGCGCAGGCCGTTATCCGCTTCGTTTTTGATCGGTGGATTTGGCTGTTTCTGATTCATATCTTCAGTAAAGCCGCCCCCCTGAAGCATGAAACCTGGGATCACACGGTGGAAAATGGTGTTGTTGTAAAAGCCGCTGTTCACATAATCCACGAAGTTTTTCGCAGAGACAGGGGCTTTTTGGCTATTTAACTCAAGCTCAATTTCACCTGCTGAAGTTGTCAGTAGGACGTGTGGGTCACCTTTAGCAGCAAGTGCCGCAGGAGATAGCGCGGTAAGAGCAAACACTGTTGCTACGGCCGCCAGAGTCGATTTGAGCATGAATAATTCCTTACGAAGGCAGTAAATGAACCAAGTTGCTAGATTGTAAAGAGGCACTCCGCTATGCGCCAGCCATTTACTGTTTTTTACTTTCACACAAATCAATAAGTTAAATAGATGAGTCGTCATACGGATCATTTTATGTGACACAAATCCCCTAAAAAGCGTACGCGCCAATCAAAAAAATCATAAATAGTATGAATGAGTCACACTTTTAACTAAAATTCATTCCTCTCGAGTGCTGTCAAAGCACTTTACATTTCTATTCACAGGCTTGTCATGACTAACAGCAATCGCGTTAAGCTCACATGGATCAGCTTCTTCTCCTACGCCCTGACTGGCGCGTTGGTGATCGTCACCGGGATGGTGATGGGTAATATTGCCGATTACTTCCACGTTCCCGTTTCCAGCATGAGTAACACCTTTACTTTCCTGAACGCGGGTATTTTGATTTCTATTTTCCTGAACGCCTGGTTAATGGAAATCGTGCCACTCAAAACTCAACTTCGCTTTGGTTTTATCCTGATGGTTCTAGCGGTTGCAGGGCTTATCTTTGGCGATAACCTGACCATTTTCTCGGTGGCGATGTTTGTTCTGGGGCTGGTCAGCGGCATCACCATGTCGATTGGTACTTTCTTGATTACCCATATGTATGAAGGCCGTCAGCGTGGTTCACGTCTGTTGTTTACCGACTCCTTTTTTAGCATGGCGGGGATGATTTTCCCCATGGTGGCGGCGATTCTGCTGGCACGCAGCATCAACTGGTACTGGGTTTACGTCTGCATCGGCTTGGTTTATGTCGCGATTTTCATTCTGACTATTGGCTGCGATTTCCCGGCGCTAGGCAAACATGCAGCGCAAACCGAGACACTAGTCGAGAAAGAAAAATGGGGTGTTGGCGTGCTGTTCCTGTCCGTGGCCGCACTTTGCTACATCCTCGGCCAGCTGGGCTTTATTTCCTGGGTGCCGGAATACGCCAAAAGCCTCGGCATGAATCTGAATGATGCGGGTCAGTTAGTGAGCGATTTCTGGATGTCTTACATGTTAGGAATGTGGGCGTTCAGCTTCATTCTGCGTTTCTTCGATCTGCAACGCATTCTGACCGTTCTTGCGGGTGCCGCTACCGTTCTGATGTATCTGTTCAACACCAGCGATCCTGCACATCTGGCGTGGTTTATTCTGGCGCTCGGCTTTTTCTCCAGCGCGATTTACACCTCGGTTATCACGCTGGGTTCATTGCAGACTAAAATTGCCTCGCCAAAACTGGTTAACTTCGTCCTGACTTGCGGCACCATCGGTACCATGCTGACCTTCGTGGTCACCGGCCCGATTGTTGCTCACAGCGGCCCACATGCGGCACTGCAAACGGCAAACGCCCTATATGCAGTGGTGTTTATTATGTGTCTGATTTTGGGCCTGGTGACTAAACACCGCCAACATAACGTGGTGACTGCGCACTAAAAACAGGCTGAGTAAACGTCAGGAGTCGCTAACGCTCGCCCGACTGATGAAAAGCTAACGGCGGGTGTCACTACCCGCCAAATTTAATCTCTTCCGCTTCGTCCAGCATCACCCAAGTTTGTGACAATTGCGTGGTTGCAATCACCTTCCCTGCCCGCACCGACCAACGCACCGGCACCTGGCGCCGCACCGCATCAAAACCATTTTCCGCCGGAAGTATTATCAGATTCGCCGTATTTCCTTCAGCAATGCCGTAATCCTGCACACCGAACGTACGCGCACTATTGTGGGTAATCAGCTTTAACCCTTCATCAATTTGCTGATACCCCATCATCTGGCAAACATGCAGCCCCATATGCAGCACCTGTAGCATGTTGGCGGTGCCCAACGGATACCACGGGTCGAACACATCATCATGACCAAAGCAGACGTTAATTCCCGCTTCGAGTAACTCTTTTACGCGTGTGATGCCACGACGTTTTGGATAGTCATCAAAACGCCCTTGTAGATGGATATTCACCAGCGGATTGGCAACAAAATTAATCCCAGACATTTTCAGCAAACGGAACAAACGCGAAGTGTAAGCACCGTTGTAAGAGTGCATCGCCGTGGTATGGCTGGCGGTTACGCGAGCGCCAATGCCATCGCGCAGCGCCAGTGCGGCAACCGTTTCAACAAAGCGCGACTGCTCATCGTCAATTTCATCGCAGTGAATATCTAACGGGCGGTCATATTTTTGCGCCAGGGCGAAAGCTTTGTGCAGCGATTCCACGCCGTATTCGCGGGTGAATTCAAAATGTGGGATAGCCCCAACTACATCTGCACCAAGACGTAGGGCCTCTTCAAGCAGCGCTTCCCCATTGGGATACGAAAGGATCCCTTCCTGCGGGAACGCGACAATCTGCACTTCGATCCATGGCGCGGCTTCCTTTTTTACTTCGAGCATCGCTTTGAGTGCCGTCAGCGTTGGGTCAGAGACATCAACATGGGTTCGCACATACTGAATGCCATTAGCGATTTGCCACTTCAGTGTTTGCCACGCCCGTTGCTTCACATCCTCATGCGTTAGCAACGCTTTGCGTTCTGCCCAGCGTTCAATGCCTTCAAACAGCGTTCCGGATTGATTCCAGCTGGGCTGCCCGGCGGTTTGCGTGGTATCGAGGTGAATATGAGGTTCAATAAAAGGTGGGATCACCAGCCCGCCTCGCCCATCAAGAATTTGTTGGCTCTCAGGCCGCGTTTCGCTCATCGGCTTGATGGTCAGGATGCGCTCGTTTTCGATGACTAATTGCCACAAACCTTCACGCCCAACCAGACGCACATTTTGAATTAACGCCAACACTTTGTTGCTCATACCCACCTCTTCTTGATTAACCGCACCTACTTCATAGCACACCCATCAAAATGAGGACATTTATTGTCTATTTGCGAATAGCTAAACAATTCCATGACTTATAAAAACTCACTAAAATCATACATATACCCATTAAGAGGTATATAAAGGTGTATTTGATTTGTATCAATAATCGCCATTGCTGAATCGTTAAGGTAGGCAGTAATAGAAAAGAAATTGAGGCAATTATGAGCAAAGTCAAAATCGCAATCATCGGTAATGGCATGGTTGGCCATCGCTTTATCGAAGACCTACTTGATAAAGCCTTGCCAGGCCAATTCGATATTACTGTTTTTTGTGAAGAGCCGCGTAAAGCCTATGATCGCGTCCACCTCTCTTCCTATTTTTCTCATCATACCGCTGAAGAGTTATCCCTGGTTCGTGACGGCTTTTACGAAAAACATGGCGTAAAAGTGCTGGTTGGCGAACGCGCCATCACCATTAACCGCCAGGAAAAAGTCATCCACTCGAATACCGGTCGCACCGTGTATTACGACAAACTGGTGATGGCGACCGGTTCCTATCCGTGGATCCCACCGATCAAAGGCTCAGAAACACAAGACTGTTTCGTCTACCGCACCATCGAAGATTTAAAAGCCATTGAAGGGTGTGCCCGTCGCAGTAAACGCGGTGCCGTTGTCGGTGGTGGTTTGCTGGGACTTGAAGCTGCGGGTGCGCTGAAAAACCTCGGCGTCGAAACCCACGTTATTGAATTTGCCCCGATGCTGATGGCCGAGCAACTCGACCACATGGGCGGTGAGCAACTGCGTAATAAAATTGAAAGCATGGGCGTGCGCGTTCATACCAGCAAAAACACCCAGGAAATCGTGCAAGAAGGCACGCAGGCGCGTAAAACCATGCGCTTTGCCGACGGCACCGACCTGGAAGTGGACTTCATCGTCTTCTCCACCGGTATCCGTCCGCGCGACAAACTGGCGACACAATGCGGCCTGGCAACAGGGCAACGCGGCGGCATCGCGGTTAACGACACTTGCCAGACTTCTGATCCAGACATCTACGCCATCGGCGAATGTGCGAGCTGGAATAACCGCACCTTCGGCCTGGTCGCACCTGGCTACAAAATGGCGCAGGTCACTGCCGATCACCTGCTTGGTGCAGAAAACACGTTTGAAGGCGCAGACATGAGCGCCAAGCTGAAGCTGCTCGGCGTGGATGTCGGCGGAATTGGTGATGCGCACGGTCGCACACCAAATTGCCGCAGCTACGTTTATCTGGATGAAAGCAAAGAAGTTTATAAGCGCCTGATTGTCAGTGCTGACAACAAAACTCTGCTCGGTGCGGTTCTGGTGGGCGACACCAGCGATTACGGCAACCTGCTGCAATTAGTGCTGAACAACATCGAACTACCAGAAAACCCAGATGCCCTGATTCTGCCAGCCCACGCCAGCTCCGGTAAGCCGGCGATTGGCGTCGACAAACTGCCAGACAGCGCGCAAATCTGCTCCTGCTTTGATGTCACCAAAGGCCATCTGATTAAAGCGATCAATAAAGGCTGCCATACCGTTGCCGCGCTGAAAGCAGAAACCAAAGCAGGTACCGGCTGCGGCGGCTGTATTCCGTTGGTCACTCAAGTATTGAATACCGAGCTGAGCAAGCAAGGTATCGAAGTGAACCACAACCTGTGTGAACACTTCGCGTTTTCACGTCAGGAGCTGTACCACCTGATCCGCGTTGAAGGCATTAAATCCTTCGACGAGCTACTGGGAAAATACGGTAAAGGTTACGGTTGTGAAGTGTGCAAACCGACTGTCGGTTCGCTGTTGGCTTCTTGCTGGAACGATTACGTGCTGGCACCGCAGCATACGCCGCTGCAAGACACTAACGATAACTTCCTCGGCAACATCCAGAAAGACGGGACTTACTCAGTCATTCCACGTTCTGCCGGTGGGGAAATCACCCCAGAAGGCCTGATGGAAGTGGGCCGTATCGCTCGCGAATACAACCTGTACACCAAAATTACTGGCTCCCAACGTATCGGCCTGTTTGGTGCTCAGAAAGATGATTTACCAGAAATCTGGCGTCAGCTGATTGAAGCCGGTTTTGAAACAGGCCACGCCTACGCGAAAGCGTTGCGGATGGCGAAAACCTGTGTTGGTAGCACCTGGTGCCGTTACGGCGTCGGCGATAGCGTCGGTTTCGGCGTTGAGCTGGAAAACCGCTACAAAGGCATTCGTACCCCACACAAAATGAAGTTTGGCGTGTCTGGCTGTACCCGTGAATGTGCGGAAGCGCAGGGTAAAGACGTCGGTATTATTGCGACTGAGAAAGGCTGGAACCTGTATGTCTGCGGTAACGGCGGCATGAAACCTCGCCACGCTGATTTACTGGCCGCCGATTTAGACCGTGAAACGCTGATCAAATATCTCGACCGTTTCATGATGTTCTACATCCGTACTGCCGACAAACTGACCCGTACCGCGCCGTGGCTCGACAGCCTGGAAGGCGGAATCGAGTACCTGAAACAAGTCATCATTGAAGACAAACTGGGTCTGAACGATCAGCTTGAAGCCGAGCTGGAACGCCTGCGCGAGAAAGTGATTTGTGAGTGGACTGAAACGGTGAATACCCCGGAAGCTCAGGTTCGCTTCAAGCACTTCATCAACAGTCCGGTGCGCGATCCAAACGTGCAAATCGTGCCTGAGCGTGAGCAACATCGTCCGGCGACACCTTACGAGCGTATCCCGGTCACCCTGGTTGAAGAAGTGGAGGAAAATGTATGAGCCAGTGGAATACTGTTTGCCAGTTAAACGACATCCTGCCTGCTACCGGCGTTTGCGCATTGGTGGGAAATCAGCAGATCGCCATTTTCCGCCCACATCATGACGATCAGGTTTTCGCCATCAGCAACATCGACCCTTTCTTTGAAGCCAGCGTGTTGTCTCGTGGATTAATTGCCGAACACCAGAACGAACTTTGGGTTGCCAGTCCATTGAAAAAGCAGCGTTTCAGACTGCGTGATGGATTGTGCATGGAAGATGAGAGCCGCTCTATCGCGCACTATAAAGCGCGTGTACAAGATGGCCAGGTTCAGATTAAAGCATAAAACAAGCCCCTGAGGCTTTATTCAGGGTGGATAGGCCAAGCGTCATCCACCCTGCGACTGACTAGATTCTTATTTTCTTTTCATTTCTTGGGATAACAAAAATGTTCACCGATACCATTAATAAATGTGCGGCGAATGCCGCGCGCATTGCCCGATTGTCGAATAACAATCCTCTTGGTTTCTGGATAAGCTCCGCAATGGCGGGGGCTTATGTCGGCCTGGGTATCATTCTGATTTTCACTCTCGGTAATTTAGTCGAGCCTTCTCTGCGTCCACTGGTTATGGGAGCGACCTTCGGCATCGCCCTGACACTCGTCATCATCGCAGGCTCCGAATTATTCACCGGGCACACGATGTTCCTGACGTTTGGTGTGAAAGCTGGCACCATTACCCACGGTCAGATGTGGGGCATTTTGCCGAAAACCTGGTTAGGTAATCTGGTGGGTTCTGTGTTTGTTGCACTGCTCTATAAATGGGGTGGCGGTAGCCTTCTGCCGTTAGATACCAGCCTGGTTCATACCGCTGCACTTGCAAAAACCACCGCTCCAGCCATGGTGCTATTCTTTAAAGGTGCGTTATGTAACTGGTTGGTTTGCCTTGCAATCTGGATGGCTGTACGCACTGAAGGTGCCGCGAAATTCATCGCTATCTGGTGGTGTCTGCTGGCGTTTATCGCTTCTGGTTACGAGCACTCCATTGCCAACATGACCCTGTTTGCCCTTTCCTGGTTTGGTCATCACAGCGACGCTTATACCCTTACTGGTATTGGTCACAACCTGCTGTGGGTGACGCTTGGGAATACCCTTTCAGGTGTAGTATTCATGGGTCTGGGTTATTGGTATGCTACTCCGAAAGCCGAACGTCCACAGCCTGAGCGAATCGCCGCGCCGGAGACTGCACGCAACTAACTTCTTGTGAGGATTCACCGTGGATCACCTGCCTATATTTTGTCAATTGCAAGGCCGTGCCTGCCTACTTGTCGGTGGTGGCGACATTGCAGAACGTAAAGCACGTTTGTTGATGGAGGCAGGTGCAAAAGTCACTGTAAATGCCCTGGATTTCTCCCCACAATTTCAGGTGTGGGCTGAACAGGGCATGGTTACCCTGGTTCAGGGTGAATTCCTTTCAGTTTTGCTTGATGAGTGTTGGTTAGCTATTGCCGCGACAGACAACGATGCTGTAAATCAATCTGTCAGTGATGCGTGCGAATCCCGCCGTATTTTCTGCAACGTCGTTGATGCGCCCAAGCAAGCCAGCTTTATCATGCCATCGATTATTGACCGCTCACCGCTAATGGTTGCTGTCTCTTCAGGTGGTACATCTCCCGTTCTTGCCCGCCTGCTGCGTGAAAAACTCGAAGCTATTCTGCCTCTACATCTGGGGAAAATCGCCGCTTATGCCGGGACTCTGCGCGGTAGAGTCAAAACGAATTTCAAAACTATGGGCGAACGTCGTCGCTTCTGGGAGAAGTTCTTCACCAATGATCGTCTGGCACAGTATCTGGCCAACGAAGACCCATTAGCCATCGACAAAGAAACTGAGTCGATGTTCTCGACACCACTGGATCACCGAGGTGAAGTGGTGTTGGTCGG
This sequence comes from Buttiauxella sp., assembly GCA_035271785.1. Classification (GTDB taxonomy): domain Bacteria; phylum Pseudomonadota; class Gammaproteobacteria; order Enterobacterales; family Enterobacteriaceae; genus Buttiauxella. The sequence goes on along the minus strand of DATERH010000092.1, from coordinate 4,170 downwards.
CGCAGGCCCAGGAGATGCGGGTCTATTGACACTCAAAGGATTACAGCAAATCCAACAAGCCGATGTCGTGGTGTATGACCGCCTGGTTTCCGACGACATCATGAACCTGGTGCGTCGTGATGCGGACCGCGTATTCGTTGGCAAACGTGCAGGTTATCACTGTGTCCCGCAAGAAGAAATTAACCAAATCCTGCTGCGTGAAGCGCAAAGCGGTAAACGTGTGGTACGCCTGAAAGGTGGCGATCCGTTTATCTTTGGACGCGGCGGCGAAGAGTTAGAAACCCTGTGTGATGGTGGCATTCCGTTCTCCGTCGTACCAGGAATTACTGCGGCTTCCGGCTGCTCCGCTTATTCTGGCATTCCGCTTACCCACCGCGATTATGCGCAAAGCGTGCGTCTCATTACCGGGCACCTGAAAACAGGTGGCGAGCTGGATTGGGAAAACCTGGCTGCTGAAAAACAGACGCTGGTGTTCTACATGGGCTTAAACCAGGCTCCGGCTATCCAGGAGAAACTGATTAAATACGGTATGTCCGCGGAAATGCCTGTCGCGTTAGTTGAAAACGGCACTGCGGTTAAACAGCGTGTTGTCAGCGGCGTATTAAGTGAACTCGGTGAATTATCAACGCAGGTTGAAAGCCCGGCATTAATTATTGTCGGCCGAGTCGTTGCATTGCGCGATAAGTTGAACTGGTTCTCGAATCATTAATTCGAATTCATAATAACAAAAAGGCTTGCCCGACTATTCTGGCAAGCCTTTTTTTATAAGCAGTTAATTACTTTACTGATTATCATAAGCAATATTTATTTAATGTAATAACACGTCTGATTTCAGACTTAGTAATACTATGAGTAAACCCTATAATTAACCACCTTTTTGAAAGGTCTAGTTACATACAAATAATTAATGATAGGGAATATCAATGAACAAGTTCGTAAAAGCTGCTTCTGCACTGGCTGTCCTGGCTCTGTTGTCTGGTTGTACCGGCCATATTGAGAATAAAGACAAATCTTGTGGTTATGATTATTTGCTGCACCCAGCAATTTCCATTTCTAAAATTATTGGTGGTTGTGGCCCAGCAACTCCTCAATAATAGTAAAGAAGCAAAAATTAAAAAAACCGCCCCAATATAAGGGCGGTTTTTTAATTATTGGGCAGTTGCGATACTCTCATCATTAAGAGAGTATACGAGCCATAAGTCATTAAGGTTGTGCGACAAACCCAATCACTTCATAGACTTTCTTCAGTGTAACGCTGGCATGTGAACGCGCTTTTTCAGCACCGTCTTTCATCACTTGTTGCAGATAAGCTTCATCATTACGGAAATTGTGATAACGCTCCTGCAATTCAGTCAACATACCAGATACGGCTTCAGCAACTTCACCTTTCAGGTGGCCATACATTTTGCCTTCGAACTGCAGCTCAAGTTCAGGGATCGGCTTACCAGTAACAGCAGAAAGAATATCCAACATATTGGAAACACCTGCTTTATTCACTGGGTCGTAACGCACAACAGGTGGCTCATCAGAGTCAGTTACCGCGCGTTTGATTTTCTTCACGACCGATTTCGGGTCTTCCAACAGGCCGATAACGTTATTACGGTTATCATCTGATTTAGACATTTTCTTGGTCGGCTCAAGCAGAGACATCACGCGCGCGCCTGATTTAGGAATAAACGGCTCAGGTACTTTAAACACGTCGCCATACAGCGCATTGAAACGTGCTGCGATATCACGGCTCAGTTCCAGGTGCTGTTTCTGATCGTCACCGACTGGCACCAGATTGGTCTGGTACAGCAAAATATCTGCTGCCATCAATACCGGATAGTCAAACAGACCCGCGTTGATATTCTCAGAATAACGAGAAGACTTGTCTTTAAACTGAGTCATACGGCTCAGTTCACCAAAATAGGTGTAACAGTTCAGAGCCCAGCCCAGTTGTGCATGTTCTGGCACGTGAGACTGGACAAAAATGGTGCTTTTAGCAGGGTCGATACCACAAGCCAGGTACAAAGCTAACGTATCAAGTGTCCGGCTACGCAATTGCGTTGCATCCTGACGCGCAGTGATCGCGTGTAGGTCAACAATGCAGTAAATGCAGTGGTAGTCATCTTGCATGTTGACCCACTGACGCAGCGCACCCATGTAGTTACCAATGGTCAATTCACCTGATGGCTGTGCGCCACTAAAGACGATGGGCTTACTCATGTTCTTATTCCTGATGTTCTTTGTTAGAGAGCCCTAATGCGGGCAATAAATCGTTGAAATGGTCAAACACGTAATCGGGTTTGCTCAACTCGATGGACTCACCATAGTTATAACCGTAGGTCAGGCCAACAGAACAGCATCCAGCCGCCTGCGCTGCGAGAATGTCATTGCGGGAATCCCCAACAAACAACAGCTCTTCAGCACTCAAATTCAACTGTTCCATCACTTTGTGCAGCGCTTCGGGATGGGGTTTTTTATTTTCCACATCATCGCCGCCAATAATGATTTGGAAGTAATGCGCGATACCCAATCTTTCCAGCATTGGCAGCACAAATGGTGTCGGCTTATTCGTTACCAGACCCATCGGCAGGCCTTTCTCGGCCAAAGCTGACAGCGTGTTAGCCACTTCAGGGAACAAGTAACTGCCTTCTTCCGCGGTTTGCGCGTAGAAGGAGTCAAAAATTTTACGGGCGATGCGGCATTGGTCTTCTTGTGGCTCTTCGCCTTTTAACGCCCAGGTCAGCGCTCGCTGAACCAGGATATCAGCCCCATTACCGATCCACTTTACAACTTTTTCTTCACCCGCAGTCGGCAACTCCAGTGCATACAGTGCCTGATCCAAAGCCTCGGTTAGCCCCAATGCAGTGTCAACCAGCGTACCGTCTAAATCAAAGGCGATACCGCGAATTTTATTTAACTTATCCATGACTTACCTTTGCCAACTCACTGCGCATACGGTCAATAACAGTTTTGTAATCCGGCTGACTGAAGATCGCAGAACCGGCGACAAACATATCTGCGCCTGCTGCTGCAATTTCAGCGATGTTGTCAGCCTTCACGCCGCCGTCGACTTCCAGGCGGATGTCATAACCGGAAGCATCAATGCGCTCACGCACCTGACGTAATTTTTCCAGCGTATGAGGAATGAAAGATTGCCCGCCAAAACCTGGGTTTACCGACATCAGCAAAATCACATCTAGCTTATCCATAACATGATCAAGCCAACTCAATGACGTAGCCGGATTTAGCACCAACCCCGCTTTGCAGCCATGTTCTTTAATCAATTGCAGGGAACGATCAACATGCTCGGACGCTTCAGGATGGAAGGTGATGATGTTGGCACCGGCAGCGGCGAAATCCGGAATAATACGGTCAACGGGTTTCACCATCAGATGCACATCAACAGGAGCGGTAATCCCATAATCTCGCAGAGCTTTTAATACCATCGGGCCGATGGTGAGATTCGGGACGTAGTGGTTATCCATAACATCAAAATGGACGATATCTGCACCAGCAGCCAGCACCGCAGCCGTGTCTTCACCCAGGCGGGCAAAGTCGGCAGATAGGATTGATGGGGCAATCAAAAACTGTTTCATCCGCTTCTCCAATAGCAAATCATTAACGTCTGCGGGCGAAACAGCTTAGGCACCTACTTTGTAAAGCGCCAGCAGTTCGTCCACCTTGTTACGTTTCTCGCCATTCCGGCTAATACTACGTCGCACTTGTACCACATGCAGTTTGGCTTGCTGATACCACACCCGAGTGAGCTCTGTATCATGGTTAGAAATCAGAACCGGGATGCGATTTCCTTGCAAGCTTTCAGCTAATTGAGCCAGATGCTGTTGCTGCACCATATTAAAGCTATCTGTGTGATACGCCGTAAAATTAGCAGTGGCAGACAACGGCGCGTACGGCGGGTCGCAATAGACCACAGAACCCGCGGTTACATTCGCCATGCTGACATCATACGACTGACACAGGAATGTGGCGTTTTGTGCTCGTTCGGCAAAATGATACAACTCCTCTTCTGGGAAGTAGGGCTTGATGTAGCGGCCAAACGGGACGTTGAATTCACCACGTAGGTTATAACGACAAAGGCCGTTGTAACAATGGCGGTTCAGATATAAAAACAGCAGCGCGCGACGGAATTCATCTTTGCACAGATTAAATTCAGTTCGATTG
>DATERH010000091.1:0-24000 GCA_035271785.1 Buttiauxella sp. | reverse complement strand
CACCGCCATGGCCAATGGCCTTATTGACTACGGGAATTGATGCATGAAAAGAAGAGAAGTTTTACAGACCGCCGCCTCCGCTCTGGTGGGGGCTCTCTCCGTGAGCACCTTTTCCAGCTACGCTGCAAAAAGTAACGGTATTGCCCTGAAGCCGGTTGATGCCACTAATATCCCGAAAGGCGACGTGCCGATCCTGACGCCAGAAAATGTCTACGCGATGCCACCGCAATTCTGGCAGAGCTTTGAAGGAAAACTCTGGATCGGTAAAGCGGGTGCGGATGCCAGTAAGCCTGGCAACCAGATTCCGGTCTTCCTGCGTGACGCCAGCGGTAAGGTGTCTGAGATTGCGCAGCCCATCGCGCTGAATAAAGGCAATTTTACCCAGTTTATTCAGGACAATGCCGCATTGATTGCCGATCCTTCGCATTCGATGACGGTGGAAGACAGCAACGGTCAGACGCTGTTCAACATTGCGGATGTCAGTCGTCCGGGCGCTGCAGATTTCAGTCAGCGTCTGGCGCAGCCAGCGGGTTATCAGCTGATTGGTGAGATTGCGTCTGTGGCGGAGTTACGTAAAACCCGTCCACTGTTTGAAGGGGCCAAGGTTAAGCTGAAAAGCTGGCATGAAGGACGGGAAGTTGGCGGCGGCGAGTTTGTCGGGAGCTTCCAGCCTGCCCAGAATGATGGCGGTGTGAATTTTGCCGGTGAGGGGTTCTCCTGGCGTCGTGTGGTAGACGATTTTAACCGCCTGACGCTGTTTGATTTCGGTGCGATTGCCGATGGCAAAACCGATACGGCACCCGCCATTATGGCGATGTTCCAGTGGTCGCAGCAGGCTAACCAGCAGATCTGCGTCCAGTTCCCGGCCGGTACCTTTATGGTCTCAGCCTGTAACCTTGGCGATAAGTATCTCAACTTCTTCCGCATGTCCGGTGCGATGGTGAACTTCGGCTATTTTCCAGCGACCACAATTGTCTCGGATGGTAAGTCAGCGTTCGTCTTTGAGATGAACGCCCGTCGCGTTGAACTTTCTAACCTGATTTTTAATGGCAACAGCGATAAGAGTGCAAATCAGCAGGGCTTTTTCCATAACAACTGTCCTGGCGGACAATATTTCCGGGGTGCCTGCCTGCGCTTTAACGCCGTTGGCGGCACGGCCATCAGCCTGCAGGATACCCTCGATTGTAAAATTGACCAGTGGTACGCCTCTCGTTGCAGCGGCGACGTAATTAAATCGGGCTGGTCAGGGCAGAAGCAGGGCAAATGGGACCACAGCACCGCAATTGAGCTGTCAAACTTCAATGCGCAGCACTGTCGTGGCGGTAAAGTCCTTAACCTGCCGCGCTGCGGTCAGTCAATTATCCATAACGGCTGGATTGAGCACTGCGATAACCCAGGCGATCTCTCCAACGGCCAGTGGATCGTTGATGCGCTGAGCATTGAGGATTGTAAGAATCCGCTTATCGCCCATAACACTCGCCTGAATATGCGTCAGACCAGTCTCCAGTCGGGCAGCTGGATTGATAACTCCATGCAGGGCGATCGTCTGCTTAGCATCTGGGAAATGGGCTCTACCCGCGTTGAGTCCTATGGCGTCGCACTGGATGGCAGCCTGAAGTACAACTACATCACCTCGCGCTGGCGCTTAGAGAACAACACGAATCAGGAAACCTGGTTTGATCTCGGCAGCCTCTACTCACCGACGGTGGGGGATTCATGGGAGATCGAGATTTTCGGTCAGTCGCAATTCAGTAACGGCAGTGGTGATAAGCCGCTGATGAACCTGATCGGCGACAAGACCACCGGCGGCCGCGCGGTAATCCACGTGCAGCGTAAGAAAGACCGCTCGGAAGCGAGCTGGTCAGCCGAAGGCAGCTGCCCGATTGTGGATGTGCGCTATGTGGCTGAGCATGACACCGATGTGCATCTCTACGTCAAACTGGCGGGCTGGACGCCGTCGGCTGCCGTGCTGGTGAAAACCACCGGTAAAGATCGCTTTGTGACCGGGCGCTGTGCGCGGGTCAATGCGGTAATGGAGAAGGGCAATCCACCGTCAGGTGACGCGACGAAACGCGCGCCACAGCGCTTCAGCCTGCACAACGGCAAAGCGGGTATCGGTGCCAACGAGCAGGGCGATCTGTTAATGGCTTCCCGTCCGATCGCTGCCGATCAGGTTGATACCAGTAAGCCAGAAGGGTTTGTTTCCGTGGTAATCAACGGGAAACAGGTTGCACTGCCTTACTTCGCGATTAAGTCGTAACAGCGTCTATAACGGCCGCCAGAATGGAGGCGGCCGGTTTCAACAGGAGCACTACCTTTGGGTGCGTTATCCCGTAAAGCATTACTTTTAATCAGAGTTCATTTTGCCCATTGCGGATCTGGGCGGCTTTCAGAATTAAAAAAAATTCATTCGGAGTTTTTATGAAAATTTTATTGGTGGGTAACCACACGTGTGGGAACCGCGGGGATGGCGCGATTCTTCGTGGACTGATTGATTCAATGCGGTCTGCACGGAGTGATTTAGAGATTGACGTTATAAGCCGTTATCCAACCAGCTCCGGTTATCTGCTCCAGCAGGATATACAGCAGGATGCGCTGTATCTGCACAACAGCAAGTCTGGTAAAGGTCTGGTCGGTTCGTTTAAACGTAAAGTCGCGAACCGCCTGATGCCCGATATCATGATGGCGCATCTGGGCAAGGGCGGTATCTTTAAGTCCTTCTCAGTACCACCGCACCTGAAAGCGTTTACGGAAAGTCTGGAAAAATATGATGCGATTATTCAGGTGGGCGGATCGTTCTTCGTTGACCTCTATGGCGTAACCCAGTTCGACCATGCGCTCTGTGCACTGATGGCCAAAAAGCCGATCTACCTGATTGGTCACTCGGTGGGGCCTTTCCAGAACCCGCGCGTTAATGCGCTGGCGAATTTTGTCTTTGATCGGGTCGACAGCCTGGTGCTGCGCGAATCGGTCAGCCTTGATCTGATGAAGCGCGATGGTGTGACCAGCTCTAAAGTGGCGTCTGGTGTGGATACCGCTTTCCTGGTACGTGCGCGTGAAGTCGAAAACCCAAGCCATAACCTGCTCTACTGGCAGGGCATTATCGATGGTCGTAAAACCATCGCGATCACCGTGCGTGAACTGGCGCCGTTTGATAAACGTCTGGGTGTCACACAGAAAGAGTATGAAGCAGCATTTGGCCGGGTCATCAACGCCATGATTGCGGAAGGCTATCAGGTTGTGGCGTTCTCAACCTGTACCGGCATCGACAGCTATGCCAAAGATGATCGCATGGTCGCACTGACACTGCGTGACCACGTGACGCAGCCTGAATATTACCATGTCATCATGGATGAGTTTAATGACCTGGAGCTGGGCATCCTGCTGAGTCATTGTCATCTGACCATTGGTACCCGCCTGCACTCGGCGATTATCTCCATGAACTTTGGCACCCCGGCTGTGGCAATCAACTACGAGCACAAGTCGATGGGTGTGATGATCCAGCTTGGTCTGCCGCAGATGGCAACCGACGTAAAAAGCCTGATGGATGGCTCGCTGATCGATAAGGTAAAAACGGTCCTTGCCGATTACGACAACATCAAGCTGAAGGTCAACACGGCCGTTGCGAATGAAAGGGAAATTGGCAACCGGATCACTGAAGAGATTCTCAAAGTATTAGGGTAATGTGATGAAACTGACTTTTTTCACCATGCGTTTCCCGGTTGCCTCTGAGACATTCGTACTAAATCAGGTAACCCATTTTATTGATGCCGGTTACGAGGTGGAGATCATTTCAGTCTTTCCCGGCGATTTAGTGAACCGGCATGCCGCGTTTGATGAGTATGGTCTGGCGGCGAAGACGCACTATCTGCTGCCGGAAGAGAAAATCTCAATTGTCGATAAGCTGAACCAGCGTATCAAACTGGTGCTGCCAAAAGTGACCAAACCGTCGCTACTGCGTTCGCTGAATGTGCGCCGTTATGGCGCGCAGTCCAGTAAACTGCTGCTGCCGTCGATTGTGGCGAATGCAAAGCAGACCTTCACTGCAGATGTGTTCCTGGTGCATTTCGGCTATGCCGGTGCGCTGGCGAACAAGCTGCGTGAACTGGGCGTGCTCAAGGGTAAACAGGCGACCGTGTTTCATGGCGCCGATATTTCCCGTCGTCACATTCTGGAAGAGCACAAACTCGATTACGTCAATCTGTTCCGCCAGAGTGAGCTGATGCTGCCTATCAGCCATCTGTGGGAGAACAAGCTGATCGAGATGGGCTGTCCGCCGGAAAAAATTCACGTGACGCGTATGGGCATTGAACCGGAGAAATTTAACTTCCAGCCGCGGCAGGCGTTCCAGACGCCGCTGCGTATCGTTTCGGTGGCGCGTCTGACCGAGAAGAAAGGGCTGGATGTGGCGGTCAAAGCCAGCGCCATCCTGAAGCAGCGTGGCGGTCAGTTTCAGTACACCATCATCGGCAATGGCGATCAGGATGAGATGATGCGTGATTTCATCGCCCGCGAGGGGATGGAGGATTGCGTCAGCATGCAGGGCTTCAAACCGCAGGAGGAGATTCGTCGTGCGCTGAGCGAAGCCGATATCTTCCTGCTGCCGTCTAAAACCGCCGCAGATGGTGACATGGAAGGTATTCCGGTTGCACTGATGGAGGCGATGGCGGTGGGCCTGCCGGTGGTCTCAACCTTCCACAGTGGTATTCCGGAACTGATTGAGAACAACGTCTCTGGCTGGCTGGTGGAAGAGGATGATCCTGAGGCGCTGGCGGAAACGCTGCTGAAGCTCTCTCAGGGCGAAGTGGATGTGGCGCCCGTGGTTGCCGCGGCACGCCACAAAGTCGAGACTGAATTTAATCAGCATATCGCCTACGGCGAACTGGCACAGATTCTGGAGCGACTGGTGTGAGTGGATTTAAGTCACAGGCGATTTGGCTGTTCGGCAGCACCTGCTTTTCCGCAGTGTTGCAGGTTGCACAGCTGAGCTTTCTCGCCCGCAAACTGGAAACCCACGAGCTGGGCCTGTTAGCCATCATCAACGCCATCCTGGCGGTGGCGGGTGTGCTGCAGGATATGGGGATGAGCAGTTATCTGGTGCATCGCCAGAATATTACTCGTCGTGAGCAGAGCACTATCTACTGGGTGAACGTCTCACTCAGCTTGTGCACCGGTCTGATCATGTTACTGATCGCCTTCCCGGTTTCCTGGTTCTATCATCTGCCAGAGCTGACCGGGCTGATCATGCTGACCAGCCTGAACTTCCTGGTGCTGGGGCATCTGTCCCAATATCAGGCGCACTACATCAAAACCAAGCGGATGGTCTCGCTGGCGAAGATTGAGATGGGCACCAAGCTGTTTGCCTTCCTCTGTGTCGTGGCGATGCTGGAGTTCACCTCGCTCACGGTGGCAGCCGCGATTCTGGGTCTGTTTATCAACGCCTTTACCCGCATCCTTTGCATGATTGCGCTGGGCGAAAAGTCATGGCGTCCGACGTGGGAGTTCGACAAAGCGACCTTTATCGGCGCCATTCGCTACGGCAGCTATCAGCTCGGCTCGCAGACTATTAATCAGCTGCGTACCCAGGCGGATGCGCTGGTGGTGGGTAAAGTGATGGGTGCCGAGATGCTGGGTGTCTACTCGCTGGCGAAAGAGCTGGTACTGCAACCGCTGAAGCTGGTCACGCCGGTGATCAACCGTCTGGCACTGCCACGTTTTGCTGAAAAGCAGCACGATGCCGAGCAGCTGAAAAAGCTGTTCCTGAAGGGCACGCTGGGGATCATGCTGTTCAGCAGCGCGATGTACCTGGTGATTGGTATCTTCTCGCCGGTCATCGTCCGTGTGCTTTATGGTGCGTCGCATGAGCAGGTTTATCATCTGATCCCGCTAATGCTGCTGTTTGGCATGCTGCGACCGATGGGCGGCCTGACCGGGGCGATTTCACAGGCCAACGGGCGGACCAACGTAGAGTTTTACTGGAACATCGTGGCGAGTATTGTGGTGCTGGCCGTACTGGCGACCACCTTTATCTGGCCTAACGTGCTCTACGTGGCGCTTACGCTCTCTATCTCGCAGATCCTGATCTCCGCACTGGCGCATCCGTTCTTTATCAAGCCGGTGATTGGCATTCGGTTTATTCCTTATGCCCGTCAGTGGGTGGCGGTGTCGGTGGTATTTGTCGGTGTGATGTTGCTGGTAAATCACTTTAATCTGTTTGTGATGCCAGAGTGGTTTGAAGGCTGGCTCTGATTACTGCACAGATATATCAACGGGCGACCTTAGGGTCGCCCGTTTTCATTTATGGCTGGTCTCAGGCATCCAACGGATAGTGCTGCAGATCACAGTCGTCATATTTGATTACTGATTGTCTTTATTCAGTTTATGCCGTATCTGGCAATGGGCAAAATGCCGAATTTCCAAGATATGACAGAGAGTTACTGTCCGCTTTTCAGATAAAGATTATACTTGGACTTCCGGCCGATCCTGCATAATCGACCCACATCTTCATTTTATTAAACGGAATAAATATGACCAAGCTTAAAGCAGTAATCCCCGTTGCGGGCCTCGGTATGCATATGCTCCCTGCGACTAAAGCCATTCCGAAAGAGATGCTGCCTGTCGTCGACAAACCGATGATCCAGTACATCATTGACGAGTGCGTTGCCGCGGGTATTAAAGAGATTGTGCTGGTCACGCATGCATCTAAAAATGCAGTAGAAAACCACTTCGACACCACTTACGAGCTGGAAGCACTGCTCGAAGCACGCGTGAAGCGTCAGCTACTGAGCGAAGTGCAGTCTATCTGCCCGCCAGGCGTAACGATCATGAACGTGCGTCAGGCACAGCCACTGGGCCTGGGTCACTCCATTCTCTGTGCCCGTCCAATGATCGGTGATAACCCGTTCGTGGTGGTGCTGCCAGACGTCCTGCTGGATGATTCTACCGCGGACCACATGCGTTATAACCTGGCTGCAATGGTTGCCCGTTTCGAAGAGACCGGCCACAGCCAGGTTCTGGCACAGCATATGCCAGCGTCCGATCTGACTGAGTACTCAGTGATCACCACTGCAGAGCCGATTGAACACCCAGGTGACATCAGCACCATCACCGATTTCGTTGAGAAGCCAGAAGATACTGCAGGACTGAGCTCTGACCTGGCAGCGGTAGGTCGCTATGTTCTTTCTGCTGATATCTGGGCGGAACTGGAGCGCACTGAGCCAGGCGCATGGGGTCGTATTCAGCTGACCGATGCGATTGCCAGCCTGAGCAAAAACAAAACCGTTGATGTTTCGCTGCTGACCGGTCACAGTTTCGACTGCGGTCGTAAACTTGGATACATGCAGGCGTTTGTCTCTTACGGACTGCGCAGTAACACGCAGGGTCGTGAGTTCCGCGAAGCTATCCAGACCATCCTCGCAAAACAAAAGTAATAAATTCGCCGCGTTCTGCGCGGCAGATTGAAAGGAGCTCACATGGCAATTTTAGTAACGGGCGGAGCAGGGTATATCGGCTCCCATACCGTACTGGCGCTGTTGCAGCGCGGTGATGATGTTGTGGTTCTGGATAACCTCTGCAATGCCTCTCGCGAAGCGATTAATCGCGTTGAGAAACTGGCGGGTAAAAAAGCGACCTTCGTTGAAGGCGATATCCGTGACCGTGCCTGCCTGCGTGATTTATTCGCGTCAAATAGCATTTCAGCCGTCATCCACTTCGCAGCCCTGAAAGCAGTGGGTGAATCAACCCGCATGCCGCTGGAGTATTACGAGAATAACGTTGCGGGCACCGTGGTACTGCTGGAAGAGATGCGTAATGCCGGCGTCTGGAACTTCATCTTCAGCTCATCAGCGACCGTTTACGGCGCAGATGCACCGGTTCCATACGTTGAGACCACCCCGATTGGCGGTACCACCAGTCCTTACGGCACCTCTAAACTGATGACCGAGTTCGTGATGCGCGACTTCGCTAAAGCAGAGCCGAAGTTCAAGGCCATTGCCCTGCGTTACTTCAACCCGGTTGGCGCGCATGAGTCTGGCGAAATTGGTGAAGACCCGACGGGTATCCCGAACAACCTGCTGCCATACATTGCGCAGGTTGCGATTGGGCGTCTGGAGAAGCTGGGCGTGTTTGGCGGTGATTACGATACGCCAGACGGAACCTGCCTGCGTGACTATATCCACGTGGTAGACCTGGCGGAAGGGCACCTGAAAGCACTGGACCACCTCAATAAAGTTGAGGGCTACACGGCCTTTAACCTGGGCGGCGGCAAAGGCTTCTCTGTACTGGAGATGATCAAGGCGTTTGAGAAGGCGTCTGGTAAAGCGATTCCGTTTGAAATTAAGCCACGCCGTGATGGCGATTTGCCTGCATTCTGGGCCGATGCGTCACTGGCGAACAATACGCTCGACTGGCGCGTGACGCGCGGCATCGATGAGATGATGCGCGATACGTGGAACTGGCAGAGTAAGAACCCGGATGGGTTTAAGTAGTTGAAAACAGAAGGCGAACATAGGTTCGCCTTTCTTATATTTGGTTTGAATTATCTTATAAGACCTTTCTCAATATTCTGATTGCATCGTCCTGGCGCATCAGCAACCATCATCTGTGCCTGCAAAGCGCTCATAAGTTGAACTAACACCCTCGGCATAATCGCATTTTATTCGTAATAGCTATACCTGAGTGATAGAATTTACGATGGTTGAATGATAAACCCACTTAACTAATTTCATTAATAAAGTGATATCAATCAATTGAATGCTGAACACCTGGCGAGTTCATGTTTCAGCATACTTATTCGGTCAAAGATAATCAGCATCGTGGGAGCTGTAACCCAGGGGCGGTAGCGTGCTCTGAAAACACCTATGATTGTCTGCTTCTTATTCAGGCGCCCATGCCTCAGATAGCTTGTCAGGAATAAATACGTTATGAAGATTCTTATCACTGGTGGTGCAGGTTTTATCGGTTCAGCGGTTGTGCGTCATGTTATCAACAATACGAACGATGAAGTCATAAACGTTGATAAACTTACTTACGCAGGCAATCTTGAATCGTTGAAAGAGATTAGCAGCAATCCACGCTACACCTTTAAGCAGATCGATATCTGCGACGGTCAGGCTATCACTGAAGCGTTAAATGAATTTCAGCCAGATGCCATCATGCACCTTGCCGCAGAAAGCCATGTAGACCGTTCAATCACCGGTCCGGCGGAATTCGTACAGACCAACGTGGTTGGCACCTATGCACTGCTAGAGGCAAGCCGTCAGTACTGGAGCGCTCTGCCTGAAGAGCGTAAATCAGCTTTCCGTTTTCACCATATTTCAACGGATGAAGTCTATGGTGACTTACCTCATCCGGACGAGATGGACGGTGAACTACCGCTGTTTACCGAAGAAACCCCTTATGCGCCAAGCAGCCCTTACTCGTCAACGAAGGCAGCCAGCGATCATTTGGTACGCGCCTGGGGCCGAACCTACAAGTTGCCGGTGATTGTGACAAACTGTTCAAACAACTACGGTCCTTACCATTTCCCGGAAAAACTGATCCCGTTGATTATCAGTAATGCGCTGGAAGGCAAACCGTTACCTATCTATGGCAAAGGCGACCAGATTCGTGACTGGCTCTATGTTGAAGACCACGCGCGCGCGCTCTATACCGTGGTGAAAAATGCAGAGACCGGCACTACCTATAACATCGGTGGTCATAACGAAAAGAAAAACATCGATGTTGTGCTGAAAGTCTGCGAACTGCTGGATGAGCTGCGACCAAAAGCAACTCCGTACAGCGATCAGATTACCTACGTTCAGGATCGTCCGGGTCACGATCGCCGCTACGCGATCGACGCCACTAAGATCGAAAAAGATCTTGGCTGGAAACCGGAAGAGACCTTTGAAACGGGCCTGAAAAAAACCGTTGAATGGTATCTCAACAATTCGCAGTGGGTTGAGCATGTCAAGAGTGGTGCTTATCAGAACTGGATCGAAGAAAATTACGAGAAGCGTAGCTAATGAATATTTTGCTTTTTGGTAAAAACGGCCAGGTGGGTTGGGAGTTACAACGGGCGCTGGCTCCGCTTGGAAAATTGACGGTTGTTGACCGTCAATCAACTGATTACTGTGGTGATTTTGAAAATCCTGCTGGCATCGCCGAGACAGTTCGAAAGCTCAATCCGAACGTGATCGTGAATGCCACTGCTTACACTGCTGTTGATAAAGCCGAAACTGAGCAAGATAAAGCGCACGTGGTCAATGCAACGTCTATTGAAGCATTGGCACAGGCAGCCGAGGAAATCGGCGCGTGGCTGGTTCACTACTCAACGGATTATGTTTTTGACGGTTCAGGTGATAGACCCTGGCGCGAAGATGATGCAACCGCTCCGCTGAATGTTTATGGACAGAGTAAGCTGGAAGGTGAGCAAGCCATTGTCCGCCACATGAGCCGCTATCTTATTTTCCGTACAAGCTGGGTCTACGCAGCTAAAGGTAATAACTTTGCCAAAACGATGCTGAAACTGGCAAAAGATCGCGATTCATTATCAGTAATCAATGACCAGTTTGGTGCACCAACCGGCGCTGAGTTGATTGCTGACTGCACTGCTCATGCAATCAGAGTTGCTCTGAATGACAGGACCGTTACTGGTCTGTATCACCTGATTGCAGGGGGAGAGACAACCTGGCATGCCTATGCCACTAAAGTGATAGAGTTTGCAAAAGCGCAAGGCATCGAACTGCAGGTACAGGCAATTAAAGCTGTGCCAACCAGTGCGTTCCCTACACCGGCTAAACGACCGGCAAACTCAAGACTCAATACAGAAAAGTTTCAACAGGCCTTTGGTCTGAACCTGCCCGACTGGACAGTTGGCGTTGAACGTATGTTGCTTGAAACTCTTATTTAATAGAAGCAGGCCGCAATAGCGGCCTGGCCAATTAAGGTGAAATTGTGAAAAAGAATAAAGGCATTATTCTCGCTGGTGGCTCAGGAACGCGCCTCTATCCGGTAACGATGGCAGTCAGCAAGCAATTGCTGCCGGTTTACGACAAACCAATGATTTACTATCCGCTCAGTACGCTGATGCTGGCAGGAATTAATGACATTCTGATCATCAGTACCCCGCAGGACACGCCGCGCTTTGAAAGTCTGCTGGGAGATGGCTCACAGTGGGGAATTTCGATTCAGTATAAAGTTCAGCCTAGCCCTGATGGTCTTGCTCAGGCATTTATCATTGGTGAAGAGTTTATTGGTGACGACTCAGTCGCGCTGATCCTTGGCGACAATATTTTCTATGGTCACGATCTTTACAAGCAACTTGAAGCTGCATCGAAGAAAGATGATGGGGCAACTGTCTTTGCCTATCACGTCACTGACCCTGAGCGTTATGGCGTTGTTGAATTTGATAAAGATGGCAAAGCCATTTCTCTGGTAGAAAAACCTGAACATCCTCGCAGCAACTATGCAGTGACCGGTCTCTATTTCTATGACAACAGTGTTGTGGAAATGGCGAAAAACCTTGCGCCATCACCCCGCGGTGAACTGGAGATTACGGATATCAACCGGATCTACATGGAGCAGGGGAAGCTTTCTGTATCAATTATGGGCCGCGGACACGCCTGGTTAGATACCGGCACACATCAAAGCCTGATGGAAGCGAACAATTTTATCCAGACTATAGAATCACGTCAGGGGCTAAAAGTTGCCTGTCCGGAAGAAATCGCATTCAGAATGGGTTTCATTAATAAAGAGCAATTACAGGAACTGGCCAAACCATATCTTAAAAATGAATATGGCAAATACCTGATGGCGCTGGTTGAAGGACGTTTATAATGAATATTATTGATACTAAAATTCCTGACGTAAAAATCATTGAGCCTAAAGTGTTTGGTGACGAACGTGGTTTCTTTCTGGAAACATTCCAGAGTGAAAAATATAAACACGCGCTCAATATCGAAGGTGAATTCGTACAGGATAATCACTCACGTTCAGCAAAAAATGTATTAAGAGGTTTACACTTCCAGCGCAATAATCCTCAAGGGAAGTTGGTTCGTGTTGTAAGAGGCGAAGTATTTGATGTCGCAGTCGACATCAGACCCGAATCACCAACGTTTAAACAATGGGTAGGGGTCTATCTCTCAGAAGAAAATAAAACCCAATTCTGGGTTCCGCCGGGCTTGGCTCATGGCTTTGTGGTCATTTCAGATTATGCAGACTTTGAGTATAAATGTACCAATTATTACGATCCGTCAAGCGAAGGTTGTCTTTCATGGAATGACCCAGAATTAGGGATTGACTGGCCTGTTTCAGACCCTATTCTATCTGAAAAAGATAAATCCGGATTGCTGCTTTCTGAGTTAAAATAATTACATCAGAAATTGATAATAAGGATGAGCCAAAGAAAAACCCATCCTTAAATTGTTTGAAACGTGTAACTTATTAAATCTTACTAAGCAATATATAAATATTAATCAGGAAAAATTAAGTTTACGTCAGGTTTTATGAATATCAACGGGTGTAACTAAATAGATTTCAAAAATCAATCAACATTGGTTCGATCATCATCACCTTTGGGACTGTGTTAGCTTAAGATTAAAAAATATTTCGTCACAGCAGTAAATACTCCAGCCCCAGCTTTTAAGAGATTACTAATGAATCCGCATAGTTCGAGATCTACCTCGCTCTTTTCTCTGATTCGTCAGACATGGGCAAATCGAAATCTTATTTTTCAAATGACTAAACGAGAGATTGTTGGTCGTTATCGCGGTTCAACAATGGGTATCCTGTGGTCATTTATTAACCCCATTTTTATGCTCATGGTTTACACCTTCGTATTTTCAGTCGTTTTTAAAGCTCGATGGGGAACAGCTGGAGCGCTTAACGAATCTAAGACTGATTTTGCCGTTATTCTATTTGTCGGCTTGATTATCCATAGTCTTTTTGCCGAAACACTTAGCCGTGCTCCTTCTCTGATACTTGGCAATGTAAACTATGTCAAAAAAGTGGTTTTTCCTTTAGAGATATTGCCGGTTGTGAGTTTTCTAAGTGTGCTCTTCCATAGTTTTATTAGCATGATCGTTTTGATAACCGCTTTTTTCATATTTAATGGTTACATTCACTGGACAATAATCTTCATACCGGTTGTTGTTTTTCCATTGGCATTATTAACTTTAGGCTTGACCTGGTTTCTATCATCGTTGGGCGTCTATCTGCGAGATGTGGGGCAGACAATAACTATAATAATGACTGTGATGATGTTCTTGTCTCCTGTGTTCTATCCGATATCCTCTCTTCCTGAAAACTTGCGTCCGTTGATAATGCTTAATCCGTTAACATTTATTATTGAGCAGGCCAGAGCGGTTCTTATCTGGGGCAAGTTACCTGATTTTACTGGTGTTGGAATCTATACAGTTATCTCATTATTGGTAATGTGGCTGTGTTACGTCTGGTTCCAAAAAACGCGAAAAGGTTTTGCTGATGTCCTTTAAAGAAAATGCGATTGTAATAGATGGCGTAAGTAAATGTTTTCAAGTTTATGACAATCCAGTACGAAGACTAAAGCAGTTTATTGTTCCAAAAGTTGACCGGGTAGTAGGACGTGAAAGCCGGGCTTATCATGAAGATTTTTGGGCTTTGAGAGATGTTTCTTTTGTTTTACCAAAAGGTGAGACAATGGGAATAGTGGGACGAAATGGTTCGGGCAAATCTACTTTACTTCAGATTATTGCCGGTACATTAACGCCAACATCCGGCAGTGTAACTGTCAATGGACGAGTTGCGGCTCTGTTGGAACTGGGTGCTGGTTTCAACAGCGATTTTAGTGGACTTGAAAATGTTTACCTCAACGCATCGCTCATGGGTTTAACGCGAGAGGAAACGGAGTCTAGGCTGGATGATATTCTTTCGTTCGCGGATATCGGGCACTTTATAAATTCTCCTGTACGGTCTTACTCAAGTGGAATGCTGGTTCGCCTTGCATTTGCAGTGCAGGCTCAGATCGAACCGGAAATTCTAATCGTTGATGAAGCGCTTGCTGTGGGGGATGCAAAGTTTCAGGCGAAATGTTTTGCCCGATTAAAAAAGCTAAAACAAAATGGCACTTCAATTCTCTTTGTTTCACATGCAACTGAACAGATAGTCACTCATTGCGATCGAGCATTGTTACTGGATGGTGGAACTACTCAGCTGTCTGGTGCACCACGTGATGTCATTAACCGCTACCTGGATATATTGTTTGGTAAGAAAAACACTTCAGACAATACACGTGATGAAGTCGATAAGCAGATTTCTATCGCTGCTGAAGGTGAGAGAGAGCGCCTGGGGCGTGAAACGGATGCAGAAGAAGCTGCTAAGAGTAAAACTGATACGCAACGTAAGTTAGACAGCACTTATCACGAACGCGCGCATTATAATCCTTCTGAATATAGATGGGGTGATAAAGCTGCTGAAATTTATGACTATTATTTTGAGCAGGATGGTAAAGGTTTTCCTGGTATATTCGAACCTAAAAAGAAAATAAAGTTTCTATTTAAGATAATTAGCCATGAGCTAATTTTCAGGCCTATTTTTGGTTTCGCTATTAAAACTAAAGATGGAGTTACCATTTATAATACCAATAGTGAATGGCAATCAGTTTCTATTGTTGAAGAAGCAAAGCCTGGTGAGACCTTTTTTTTATCAGTTGAAGTGCCTAATCTTCTTTTTGAAGGTGACTATTTTATCTCTGTAGGTATTGCAAGTAGTAATGCCCAGGGTGAAATAATTCCTCATGACCGTCGCTATGATTCAATTCATTTACCTGTAGGCCCAGTTGGTACTTTTACGGGTTTGGCCGATTTAAACGCGAGAATAAAACTTGAAAATGGCTAATTTAGAAAATATTTTGTTAAAGGTTGGCTTTCGTAAAAATGAAGAAACTGCGCTCTGGTCTCCTGCTACCATGAGAGACTTCGCTTACAGTGATGGAGACGATTCTGAAAATTACATTTTTGACACTATACGTAATGCCTCGGATGTGACTGTTGATTCTAAAGAGTTAGGAAAGTTTATTGTTGACTGGCCCTCAACCTATCATCTTAGCTCTGTCCGGGCTAATTTATTACGTCCATTCCAGAGTTGGATGAAAGATAAACGCATTTTGGAAATTGGCTGTGGATGCGGGGCCATTAGTCGGTATCTTGGAGAAAATGCAGCAGAAGTTGTCTCTGTAGAGGGGAGTTATCGTCGTGCAAATATTGCACGTTCTCGTTGCCGGGATCTGGATAATGTCACTGTTATTTGCGCACCCTCAGATACACTACCAGACTTGGGCAAGTTTGACGCAGTTTTACTCATTGGTGTTCTTGAATATGCACGTGTTTTTATTGGCGAGAAAGGAGAGCAGCATCTTTTAAAAGCCTGTAAAGAGCGTTTGAAAGATGATGGTAAAATCTTTGTAGCCATTGAAAATAAAATTGGCATCAAATATTTTGCAGGCGCGCGTGAAGACCATGTCAACATACCGATGTTTGGCATTAACAACAGTTATGACAAACAAAGCGTAGTTACCTTCGGAAGAAAAGAATTAATAAGTGAGCTTAATGAAGCTGGTTTCACTGATACGCTGGAGTATCTTCCTTTACCTGACTATAAATTACCCTGTGCTGTAGTTACTCCACTGGGATGGCAAAATTACTCTAAAGAGTTAAGTCAATTAGCTGTTGAAAGCGCCCATAAAGAAAAACAGGTTGTACCTCAATATTTGTTTTCTCTTGAACAGGGCATTAAAAATATCTGGAATAATGAAATTGCGGCTGATCTATCAAGTTCCTTTTTGATGGTATCAAGTATGAATAAACAAGAGTCTGTTCATAAGAATGTTGCTGCTATCTATTATTCTGATGATAGAAATACCGAGAATAAAAAGAACGTTGAATTTATTAAAACAAATGAAGGTTTGTCTGTTTCTTCCGGTTCAAGCCAGGATGGTGAAGTGTTATGTGAAGAACTGGAAAGGTTTATCTACGGACAATCATTATGGTCAGATCTTTTAAGGATTGTTAACCGCCCTGATTGGTTGGTAGAAGAATTAGCCGCATGGGCGAAAGGCTGGCTTGATCAGCTTCAGCTGAAAGCTTGCGTTTCACTGGATATCGACAAAGATATTTTATTGCCTGATTCTTATCTGGATGCGTTACCATTTAACGTGATTAAAAAGGATAATGGCGAGTTTGTTTTCTTCGATCAGGAATGGCACGCATCAGAAAGTATAACTTTGGGGTACGTTGCTTATCGCGGTATATATCACTCCTTATTGCGAGTAACTTCTGCAGGTAACAGTAAGTTTTGTAATAGTAACAACATAGCCGATTTGACTGTTGCCACATTAAATGTCATTGGTTTCTCTTGTTCTGCTGCGGACTCAAGAAATTATTTAAGACAGGAAGCTAATTTCCTGGCACAAGTTCAGCATAAAAATGCTGAAGAAATTTATAGTATGCTTAAAGAATTTTCTTTAAGTATGCGAGCTGAATACTGGCTTGACTCTAATGACTACAATTCACTAAAAGGGCATGCAGAAAATCGTCAGCGTCACTATCTAAGCCGTATTGAAGATCTTGAAAAATCTCTTCAGGGTGAACATGAGAATAGTGTCAGACTTCAGCATGAGCTAAATCAACTACATGCAATATATGCTCAACAAGGCCATCTTCTGGATCAGTACCGGCATGACATCGAGAAAATTTTAAACTCTGCAAGCTGGAAAATCTCTGCTCCATTTCGTGTTGCAGGCCGTCGTCTACCTGAAAGATTTAGGGCGCCGGCAAAAAGAACAATTTTCAAAATGTTTTATCTTGGTCAGAAAGTAAAAGTAAAAACAGGAAGTTTATTAGTGAGAGTTAATGCACCTGACAGCAATCTGAAACGAAGCTTACGCGATTTTTTACGGAATCTTTATCTTCAGTTGCCTGAACGATACAAAGATAAAGCTCTTAAATTAGCTATGAAGGTCCGGCCGAGTTGGTTCAGGCATCATCCAGCCTTTAACCAGGCTCAATATGAGCAGGGAATTATTAACAACAACAAAGATGTTCATCCGACCTTTCTTTCTCGCCGCAATGATGGCACTTATTCATTTGCTGAACGCCCTGATGAGTATGTCTATATCCCGGCTAAAAAACCAAATTTCTTCGAAGACAAGCTCAATGAACTTGAAGTACAGCCTCTTTTTTCGATTATTGTTCCTATCTATAACACGCCATTAGATTTGTTAGAATTGATGGTTAAATCGGTTGAGAATCAGTGGTATTCTAATTGGGAACTGGTTCTCGCTAATGATTGCAGTCCGGATAAAGAGATCGTACCAGCACTGAACGCCTTCAAAGATCCCCGGATTAAAGTAATCCATATGGATAAAAATCAGGGGATCGCAGGAGCAACCAATATTGCTATTGATAATGCAAGTGGTGATTATATAGTCTTCCTGGATCATGATGACGAGTTAACTGAAGATTGTTTATTTGAATTTGCTAAATGTATAAATGAAGAAGACCCGGACTTTATTTATAGTGATGAGGACAAGTTCACACCTGAAGGCAACTATTCTCAACCCCACTTTAAACCAGACTGGTCTCCGGACACGATGATGGGAACAATGTACACCTGTCATGCTGCGTGTGTTCGATTGAGCGTTGCCCAGAAATTAGGTGGATTACGTACGAAATTCAATGGTTGTCAGGATTGGGATTTCATTTTAAGACTCTGTGAACTGACTCAGAAAATTTCCCATATTCCTAAAGTTCTTTATCACTGGCGTATTATCCCAGCTTCTGTTGCTTCTGATATTACTGCTAAGCCCTATGTCCTGGCTGCCTCAAAGGCTGTACGTGAAGATGCCCTTAAACGTCGTGGTATTGATGGAATCGTTGAAGAGTTACCTGGCTATCACGGGTATTTCCGCGTTAACTATAATCTTCGCGCTGAAACCCTGGTATCAATTATTATTCCGACACGTGATAACCATGATGTACTTTCTCGCTGTATCAGCTCAATCACAGATAAGACTGCATGGAAACATTATGAAATTGTGATTGTCGATAACGGCTCTCAAAAGAGAGAAACGCTTGATTATCTTGATAAAGTCGCTCTTAATGACAATATCTCAGTCATCAGGCACGACAAACCATTCAACTTTTCAGAACTTAATAATGTTGGGGTTGGGCATGCGAAGGGGAGTCTGTTACTTTTCCTCAATGATGACACTGAAGTGCTGCAGGAAGATTGGCTTCAACGATTAGGCGGTTATGCTCAGCAGAAACATGTTGGTGCAGTTGGTGCTAAACTTGTTTATGCTGATGGACATACTATCCAGCATACAGGCGTTCTTAATTTGCAGACCGGGCCAGTTCATGCTTACATTGGCCACGATAAAAACAATCCTGGGTACTTTTTACGCAATCAGATTGAGTATAACTGGCTTGCTGTCACCGGTGCATGTTTGATGATAGATCGTCAAAAATATGAATCAATCAACGGTTTTGATGAGTCTTTCCCGATTGCTTATAATGATGTCGATATTTGTATGCGTCTTGTTGAAAAAGGCTATTACAATGTTATGTGTCAGGCTGTAACATTGATTCATCATGAATCAGTGTCTCGAGGACTTGACCACATGGATGAGGTAAAAGTTAAGCGTCTACAAAATGAATTAGGTCGCCTTAATAGCAAGCATCCTCAATACTATCAGCATGACCCATTCTATAATGTGAATTTTGCTTTCAATGGACATAATTTCGAGATTATGAAATGATTATTTACGATAACACTGTTAATCCTGCTTATACGAAAGAAGAGATGGATCTGATTTCACTTCGTCATTTAGCTAAAGACGCCAGAGTTATCTCCTTTGATTTTTTCGATACCCTCTTTGTTCGACCTCTGGATGATCCGGAAGACGCCTTTGATCTTCTGGCAAATAAGTTTCTAATTCCTGACTTCAGACAATTACGCCGTAAAGCACAAAAGGATGCTTTTGTGCAGATGGTCAAAGAAGGCCGGAAAGAAATAACATTAAGAAATATTTATAACAATTTCCATGATAGCCGGGCAGATAGTGAAAGCATCATGGAAGCTGAATATCAGCTTGAATTAGCACTTGTTGAACCTAATCCATTTTTTAAGGATTTCTTCAATGAACTGATTGCTGCTGGTAAAACAGTGGTTATTACTTCTGACATGTATCTTGATGAAGGTTTCTTTCGGGAAGCATTGAGTAAATACAATATGGCTGAAGTCCCTCTGTTCATTTCGGCCGATCGTAATGCAACCAAGCGCGATACCGGAGAAATATTCGACTTTTTGATTGCTGAATGCGAAGTTGAACCTCATGAGGTTTTACATATCGGTGACAATGAGTTAGCTGATTATATTAAGCCACGTGAAAAAAATATCCGTGCGTGGCACTACGAGCCAATTCATCTGGCGAATAAAGGAAAGAAACAGTCCCTGGCTTCCTCCTTGATTAACGGAATGCTCCGGACCTTGCAGTCTGAAAATATTAATGCAGACTCTTTTCAGAAATTAGGCTACAAGTATCAGGCGCCTGCAACATGGGGATTTCTGGAGTGGATTCGTAAGCAAAGCATTGCCGATAGCATTGACAAATTATTATTTGTTTCGCGTGATGGTTATTCGCTCGAAAGGATAGCTTCGCATCATTTTCAGGGTAAGTTGCCAGAGTTTTCCTATTTTATGGGATCCCGTATTGCCTTTAACCTGGCTTTAATGGATGAAGCTAATTTTAATGAGAATCTCAGTTTTCTGATGTCAGGATCTGATGGTTTATCACCTGGTGAATTACTGGAGCGTATTGGTGTAGAGCCTCCAGCAGATGAAGTAATGTTGTCTGTAGGTATTGCTCCTGACTTGATCATAGCGCCAGATAACTATGACTTAGTGCATAAGTTCCTTATTGCATTACGTGCAGAGATTCTCAAAGTATGCCAGCGTAATCGACGTGGACTATTTATGTATCTTCATTCTTTAGGTATTAATGAGGGGGATACGGTAGCTATGGTTGATGTTGGCTGGAGTGGAACCACGCAAGAAGCATTCATTCATACTGTAAAAAAATTTATGAACATAAATGTTATTGGCTACTATTTCTGCATTGCCAATACGTATGAAAGAAAACGACGTTCGCCGCATCAGATCATGAAAGCTTTCATTAACAATGACTCTACCAGTCCAGCTTTAGTGGATAAGATTTATGAAAACCGGGTAGCAATTGAGTTGTTTTTCTCTGCACCACATAATACGGTTATAGGTTATAAGCCTATTAAAAATACAGTACTTCCTGTAACGGATCCCGGACGTATAAAGTCTAAGGACCATAATTTAATCAATGCGCAACTAACTGAAGGTGTCGATAGGTTTAGTGAGGATTTCCTGCATATGATAGGGAGATTGCAGGTCAAACTGACCCCTATGCAGCTTGCTCAGCCCTTAATTTCGTTAACGACTAATGATGACTGGCGCAAAAATAAATTATTTATGCAGATAGAAAACTTTGATTCATGGGGCAGTACACGTAACAAAGTTATCAAGTTTCAGGATTATTTTCAGAACACCTCTCAATGCTGAATAAGCCGCTAAAGGGACATGTTGCTATTCTGATGGGCACCTACAATGGTGCCCCATACATAGAAAAGCAACTTAATTCAATTAAACACCAGAAATGGAAAAACTGGTCTTTATGGGTTTCAGACGATGGCTCCAGTGATGATACGCGTTCAATTATAGAAAGTTCTTTTTCAAAAAATCAGAATGATTGCACTTTATTGCAAGGGCCAGAACAAGGTTTTTGCGAAAATTTTAAATCTATGATCGGCAACGAAAACATTATTTCGGATTATTATGCGTTTGCTGACCAGGATGATATATGGCTTCCTGATAAACTGTCACTTGCAGTGAGTTACCTTAGTTCATTTTCTAAAGAGACGCCGGTAATATATTGTTCACGAACTCAGTTAATTGATAAGGATGATAATGTTATTGGTTACTCATCTCTCAACCATAAAAAACCTGGGTTTTCTAATGCACTAATACAAAATATCGCAAGCGGCAATACTATGGTTTTCAATCATGCCGCACGTCAACTTTTTCATAAAACGCTCTCATTTCCGATGATTGCACATGATTGGGCTCTATATCTGATAGTTACTGCATGTGGTGGTTCTGTTTTCTATGACCCATTGCCCACGGTACTATACAGGCAACATACAGCTAATTTAATCGGAAATGGAATGAAATTGAGTACACGATTTGGCAATCTCTTTGATGCCTATCGTGGTCGTAACAGGCGCTGGAATGATCTTCATTTCCAAATTTTAGACTTTCTTTACCTCCACATGACGTTCGAAAATCGTGCCAGGTATAATGCTTTTCGGCAGATACGAAACAGTAATATTTTCAGTCGCTTGAAATTATACAAAGCCTCGAAAGTTTATCATCAGAACCGAGTGGGTCAGATAACGAACTTTTCATACGTTCTATTTAACAAGTTTTAAATTTGGTAATCTCGTGAAAATAATCGCATCGCTTGTACTCTATCGTCATGCTTATAAGGATATTTCACGCACATTGGATTCATTGTTATCTGAAGAAAGTATTGATAAAGTCTGTATCGTTGATAACGGTGGGCATTGCGAATGGCTAAACGATTACAAACATTCTAAGGTTTCCGTTTTGTTGCTTCAGGATAATAAGGGTTTTGGTGCGGGCCATAATAAAGCTTTTGAAAAATACCGAGCCGAATCGGAATATTTTCTTATTTGCAATCCCGATATCACATTTAATTCTGGCGAGGTTGATGCTCTTTTTAATTTTGCTACAAAAAATCATCTTGCATTAACTATACCTAAAGTCATTTATCCTGACGGAAGTCTTCAGTATAGTTGTAAACTTCTGCCTACGCCCTATCAGTTATTTATGCGGCGTTTTTTCTCACCACATGTTATCGATTCAAATCGTGAATATGAACTTCACGATGCTGATTATCAACGCCCATTTTATGCCCCATCTTTTTCAGGGTGTTTTATGCTGATTAGTCAGCAGGCTCTCATCCAGACCGGTGGCTTTGATGAACGCTTCTTTCTTTATCTTGAAGATGTAGATTTATCCAGACGGGTTTCAGGTTTAGGCCTGAATGTCCAGTACTGTCCTGATTCAATGGTTGTTCATGAATCGCAAAGACGTTCATATCAGGATTTTAAGTTTCTTATTTTTCACATCGTCTCAGCAGTTCGCTATTTTAATAAATGGGGCTGGCTTATTGATCCGGAGAGAGACAGATTAAACGCTTTGTGCCTTTCCCAGTTGAACTGTAAGAATTCGTGATTAAAGACTTTTCAGAATTTACGTATTAGTGTAACTCTTCTTATAAATAATTCTATTGATCTAAACGCAGTCATGTTACTGATAACATTGTTTATGAAATGATGTATAATAGATGTTACGTTTATATTGACTGAGTTTGTCATTCGCTATTGGGATAGAGCTGAACGGCTCTGTATATATAGATCAGGAGTAAATAATGTCCAAGCAACAGATCGGCGTTGTAGGTATGGCAGTGATGGGCCGCAATCTGGCTCTTAACATTGAGAGCCGCGGTTACACTGTTTCTATCTTCAACCGTTCACGCGAAAAGACTGATGAAGTCATCGCTGAGAACCAGGGTAAGAAGCTTGCTCCTTTTTACACCGTTGAAGAGTTTGTCGAATCGCTGGAAAAACCTCGTCGTATCCTGCTGATGGTTCAGGCAGGTGAAGCGACTGATAAGACTATCGCCTCACTGACTCCACACCTGGATAAAGGTGACATCCTGATCGATGGCGGTAACACCTTCTATAAAGACACCATCCGTCGCAACAAAGAGCTTTCTGATCAGGGCTTCAACTTCATCGGTACCGGCGTTTCCGGCGGTGAAGAGGGCGCATTGAAAGGCCCATCAATCATGCCTGGCGGTCAGAAAGAAGCGTACGAGCTGGTTGCGCCGATTCTGGATAAGATCGCGGCACGTGCGGAAGATGGCGAAGCCTGTGTGGCTTACATCGGTCCGGACGGCGCGGGTCACTATGTGAAGATGGTTCACAACGGCATCGAGTACGGCGACATGCAGCTGATCGCAGAAGCTTATGCTCTGCTGAAAGGCGCTCTGGGCCTGAACAACGAAGAGCTGGCTGAAACCTTCACCGAGTGGAACAACGGCGAGCTGAGCAGCTACCTGATTGACATCACCAAAGATATCTTCACCAAGAAAGACGAAGAAGGTAAATACCTGGTTGATGTGATTCTGGATGAAGCAGCAAACAAAGGTACCGGTAAATGGACCAGCCAGAGCTCACTGGATCTTGGCGAGCCTCTGTCACTGATCACCGAGTCTGTTTTTGCCCGTTACCTCTCGTCACTGAAAACGCAGCGCGTTGCGGCCTCTAAAGTACTGAGCGGTCCACAGGCTAAAGCTTTCACCGGCGACAAAGCAGAGTTCATCGAGAAAGTTCGTCGTGCATTGTACCTGGGTAAAATTGTCTCTTATGCGCAGGGCTTCTCACAGCTGCGTGCTGCGTCAGAAGAGAACAACTGGGATCTGCATTACGGTGAAATCGCTAAGATCTTCCGCGCGGGTTGCATCATCCGTGCTCAGTTCCTGCAGAAAATCACTGATGCTTATGAAGCAGATGCAGGCATCGCTAACCTGTTGCTGGCGCCATACTTCAAAGATATCGCGGATCAGTATCAGCAGGCGCTGCGTGATGTGGTTTCTTACGCGATTCAGAACGGCATCCCGACGCCAACCTTCTCTGCGGCGATTGCTTACTACGACAGCTACCGTTCAGAAGTGCTGCCTGCCAACCTGATTCAGGCGCAGCGTGACTACTTTGGTGCGCATACCTATAAGCGCATTGACAAAGATGGTGTGTTCCACACCGAGTGGTTAGATTAATCACTAAAAAGGGCTTCCCTCGGGAAGCCCTTTTTTTA
>DATERH010000090.1:0-3655 GCA_035271785.1 Buttiauxella sp. | reverse complement strand
TATTTCCTTATCATTGCCCTTCCATTCTTTGTCACGCGAGTCACCCGTGCACGAAATTTTTAATATGCTGCTGGCGGTTTTTGACCGGGCGGCGCTGATGCTTATTTGCCTGTTCTTTTTAATTCGCATCCGCCTGTTCCGTGAGCTGCTGCATAAAAATGCCCATACAGCCAAAGAATTACTGGCGGTCACGGCGATTTTCTCGATGTTCGCTCTGTTCAGCACCTGGTCCGGGGTTCATGTTGAAGGTTCGCTGGTAAACGTGCGAATTATCGCCGTTATGGCTGGCGGTATCTTATTTGGGCCATGGGTCGGCATTATTACCGGGATTATTGCAGGCATTCACCGGTATCTTATTGATATAGGTGGCATTACCGCAATCCCCTGCCTGATTACCAGTATTGTCGCTGGAGGTATCGCGGGTTGGATAAACCGCAAAATACCGAAAGCACAACATTGGCGCGTGGGGATAATTGCCGGGATGTTGTGCGAAACCATGACCATGATCCTGGTGGTGTTGTGGGCACCGTCCGTTTCATTAGGCATTGATATCGTGTCAAAAATCGGTATTCCGATGATCCTTGGCACCGTCTCAATCGGTTTTATTGTGTTGCTGGTGCAAAGTGTAGAGGGCGAAAAAGAGGCCAGTGCCGCACGTCAGGCCAAGCTGGCACTGGATATCGCGAATAAAACCCTGCCGTTATTCCGTAACGTGAATAGCGAATCACTGCGCCAGGTTTGCGATATTATTCGCAAGGATATTAACGCCGATGCTGTGGCAATTACCGATATCGACAAAGTGCTGGCCTATGTGGGTGTTGGGGAAAATAACTATAAACAAAGTGATGTTGGCATCAGCCCAAGAACCCAGCTTTCGTTACGTGAAGGGAAGATAATCATCAGGAATAATGATGAAGCTTATCGTACCCCTGAAATTCACTCGCTGATTATTATCCCGCTGTGGGAAAAAGGTGTCGTGACCGGCACGCTGAAAATCTATTACCGCCACGCGCACCAGATAACGTCGACATTGCAGGAAATGGCGGTTGGGCTTTCACAAATTATCTCTACGCAGTTAGAGGTTTCCCGTGCCGAGCAGTTGCGCGAAATGGCCAATAAAGCCGAGTTACGTGCATTACAAAGCAAGATAAACCCACATTTTCTGTTCAATGCCCTGAATGCAATTTCTTCCTCTATTCGTATGAACCCCGATACCGCACGCCAACTGATTTATAATTTGTCGCGCTATCTGCGTTACAACATTGAATTGAAAGACGATGAGCAGATCGATATTAAAAAAGAGCTGTATCAGATTAAGGATTACATCGCCATTGAGCAGGCGCGTTTTGGCGACAAACTGACGGTGATTTATAACATTGATGAAGAAGTGAATTGCTTGATCCCCAGCCTGCTTATTCAGCCACTGGTGGAGAACGCGATTGTCCACGGGATACAGCCGTGTAAAGGCAAAGGTGTTGTGACCATCAGTGTTGAGGAGAGTGGCAATCGCGTACGTATTGCAGTGAGGGATACCGGCAACGGTATTGATCCGCAGGTCATTGAACGCGTAGAGGCCAACGAAATGCCAGGCAATAAAATTGGCCTGTTGAATGTGCATCACCGCGTAAAATTACTCTACGGAGAAGGTCTGCATATCCGCCGTCTTGAGCCGGGTACTGAGATTGCATTTTATGTGCCTCATGCTGCCAGCGCTGTACCACCGTTATTATCGCAGCAAGGAGGAAATGCATGAAAGTTCTCATCGTGGAAGATGAAGTGTTGGCGCAGCAAGAGCTTAACTGGCTAATCAAAGAGCACAGCCAGATGGACGTTGTTGGCACGTTTGATGACGGTATGGATGTGCTGAAATACCTGCAACACCATGAGGTTGATGCGATTTTTCTCGACATCAATATTCCCTCTTTAGACGGCGTTTTGCTGGCGCAAAATATCAGTAAGTTTGCCCATAAGCCGTTTATCGTGTTTATCACCGCCTGGAAAGAGCACGCGGTGGAAGCGTTTGAACTGGAAGCATTCGACTACATACTGAAGCCGTATCAGGAATCGCGCATTATTGGGATGCTGCAAAAACTGGAAGCCGCATACCAGCAACAAAACGCCCCCGCTTCCACCAATACTGCAGCGCGTGAAGCGTTGACCATCAATCTGGTGAAAGACGAGCGGATTATCGTTACCGATATTAACGATATTTATTACGCCGAAGCGCACGAGAAAATGACCTTTGTGTATACGCGGCGTGAAGCGTATGTGATGTCGATGAATATCACTGAGTTTTGCCACCGTTTGCCGGAAAGCCATTTCTTCCGTTGCCATCGCTCATATTGCGTTAACCTGAGCAAAATCCGCGAGATAGAGCCGTGGTTTAACAATACCTATATTTTACGTCTGCGGGATTTGGATTTTCAGGTGCCGGTGAGTCGCAGCAAAGTGAAAGAGTTTCGTCAGTTGATGCGTTTGTAAAACGGGCGCAAGAATTTGCACCCGTCTATACCCAAAATCATTCGAGCAGCATCGCGGCGGCAAGGAAGCGAACCCCAGGGAGCTTACATAAGTAAGTGCCCTGGGCGAGGGCCCGTAGCCAACAAAGATACGGCTTGAAGTATGAAGGGTAAATTACAGAACCTGCCCCAGCGTTTGACGCAAATGCGCGCCCGCCCCCAGCAACCCTGGTTGGTCATGAACAATCAGGTACACCGGAATATTGTGTACGTACTCTTTAAAGCGCCCTTTATCTTCAAAACCGCCGCGGAAACCGGAAGCTTTAAAGAACTCGAGGAAACGTGGCACGATGCCACCTGCGATGTACACGCCGCCAAATGTCCCGAGGTTCAATGCGAGGTTGCCACCAAAGCGACCAAGAATGACGCAGAACAGTGACAACGCACGACGGCAGTCGGTGCAACTGTCTTCCAGTGCCTTTTCGGTGATGTCTTTCGGCTTATAGTTTTCTGGTTCGCGTCCGTCTGATTTAACAATCGCGCGATACAAATTCACTAAACCAGGGCCTGAGAGCACGCGCTCTGCCGAGACGTGGCCGATTTCGGTACGCAGCTCTTCGAGGATAATCCCCTCTTCTTCGCTGTTTGGCGCAAAATCAACGTGGCCGCCTTCACCCGGCAAACTCACCCAACGTTTATCTACGTGAACCAGATGCGCCACCCCAAGCCCGGTGCCTGCGCCATAAACCGCAATCGGTTTGCCTTCAACGGGCTCATCACCGCCAAACTGGATCAGATGCTCTTTTTTGAGCGCGGGGATAGCCATGGATACCGCGGTAAAGTCGTTGATAATTTCCAGATGTTCAAAGCCGAGATTCTTTTTCATCTCGGCGGTAGAGAATGCCCAGGTGTGGTTGGTCATCGCTACCCAATCACCGGTAATCGGGCATGCAATGGCGATACAACCGTCAGTCACGCTGACATTGTGCTCTTTGAGATAATGCGCCACCACCGCTTCCAGGCTAGGGAAATCAAGGCCCGAATAGGTTTTTGCTTGGGTGATGTCACCATTTTCAACGTTGCACAGTGCCAGACGCGCATTGGTGCCGCCTACATCTCCCACCAAAGCATATTTTGTCATTCTTCCACTGCTCCGCTAAAGTCAAAATAAGATCTGGCATCACTGTAAAATTAGC
>DATERH010000089.1:0-6403 GCA_035271785.1 Buttiauxella sp. | reverse complement strand
AGCCTGTGGATGGATTTCGTTATTATCGCGATAAGGGTTGAAGCGACCATTCGGGTCAATATAGTTTTCAAAATAGAATTCAGGCGTAAAGTAGTCGAGCGTGTATTCCGCCTCTCGTGCCTTAACGCGGCGTGGCACGTAATAATTCACTCCCAGGAAATCGACTCGTGAATCAGTGACCAACGTGACATCTGTTTTATTTATTTCTGGCAGGCAGTTATGAGCAGCCAGTAATTCGCACAGCTCTTTGGGAAACTGGTGTTTAACCAGCGGATCAAGAAAGCTGCGATTAAACAGTAAATCTGCATACCAGGCTGCTTTTTTATCTGCTGCTGAATCACTACGAGTATAGGTCGGTGTCAGGTTGAGAACGACACCAATCTCCCCACCTAAATTTAATTCACGATAGCAATTTACCGCTTTGGCATGAGCCAGCATGATGTTGAAACCAACCTGCGCTGCAAGTTTGCCATCTTTTTTACACGGATAATGGAAGTCATAAAGGTAGCCACCTTCTACAGGTACAATAGGCTCGTTGAAGGTTATCCAGTATTTTATTTTATGACCAAAAAGCTTAAACGCAGTAGCTGCAAAGTGGGCAAACAGGTCGGTAACATGGTTCGATTCGAATCCGCCGTAACGCTGTTGTAACTCTTCTGGCATATCGAAATGATAAAGATTGATCATCGGCTCAATACCGTTATTAATCATTTCATCGAAGTAATTATTATAAAAACGCACAGCTTCTGCATTCGGCGCACCGGTTTCAAAATCTTCAATCAGACGTGACCACTGGATAGATGTGCGAAACGAGTTAAAGCCGATATTTTTCATCAACTCGACATCTTCTTTGTACTTGTGCAGAGTTTCACAAACTTTTTCAGGGCCAATACCCTGGAAAAAACGCTCGGGCTGATTGGCGTGCCAACTATCCCAAATTGAGCGATGCGGTTTGCCCTCTGTACCTTCTGTTTGTGGACCTGATGCGGCAGCACCCCATAAAAAATTCTCCGGAAACGCATACGTCGTCATGTAACCTCCTCAATGGTTCTGAAACTTTTTCACCCAAAAAAACTGCGCCCCGAAGGGTGCAGTAAAAGCACTACTCTGCAGTAACCCGGATAGACTTGATGAATATATATCCCCAGTCACCGGAGAATTTACCGAGACTGATAGTGTTGTTGCCTTGGTTCAGATGAACCAGAATGGTCATCTGCTGACCTTTTTCATCGGTTTGTGGGAACTCAATTTGCAGCGGTTTATCACTGTTAACCTGGACCGAGTTTTTCTTGCTTCCCCATTTGGCGTTGAAGTTGAGATGAAGATGATAATCACCTTCCCATGGTGCATTAATCTGCCAGCTAACTTTGTCACCTTCGTTAGCAAATGGACCAAGGAAACCATCTTCACCGGCTGTGAGTTGATTTTCCGCGATCTTAATGACATTCACTTTTCCCAGCGTTTGTGCCAGTTCTTTACTGTCAAAGTGGCAGAAGTCAGCAGGAACTTTGGCCGTTGCTTTTGTGACATTGACATCCATGGTTTTAGCCGTCTTCAACAGGCCGTCTTTTGCTGTAAATGTGAGTTGGTAGTCCCCAGGCTCAGAGAACCAGGCACGGGTAGATGCTTTATTGGCATCACAAAAATGTGCCTGTTTTTTCCCTGTGCTGGCCCATTCCTCGCTGACCTTATGAGCGGGCAGGTTGTCATCCTTCCAGCGCGCATCGAGACTTATGCCATTATTCTGAGTCGTTGTTGCTTTACCGGTCAGTTCAATAACGGGTGCCTGATTTTTCTGGTTGTGCGTAATGCTAATTACGTTAGAAGGTGCAGATTTTCCGGATTCATTTTTCGCAATTACACGATAGTAATAAGTTTTACCTAACGTGAGTGACGCGTAGTCGTCACGGAACAAATCCATTGTTGCTGGATTCCACTCCTGAACACCGTCTGAAATATCATGACCAACAATTTTCCACGGGCCGTTTTTCGACTCAGCACGTTCCACATCGTAGCTGCGACCTACAGATGCCCCCATCCAGTTGATGGCGAATGGTGACTTGGTTTCACGTAGTTTTGGTGCGTCCGGAATAGGAAGTTCAGGCGCTTTTTCAAGCCCGGACATCTGCGCTGCGGCAGTACGAACCACGTTAACAACGTCCATTTCCTGATTGGTTTTTCCTTCCACCGGGAAGCCTGGTAAGTGGTAGCTGTAATGACCGGTATATTCTTTGTGCCAGTAAAAACCACCATCATGGCGATGACCACGGAAACCCCAGATAAAGCCACCAGCAGCTTTAGCTCCGTTAACCTCGGTGTGTACGATCGACTGCATGATGTTGTTCAGGTCTTTGCTGTCGAGTAAACCAAACTCACCGACCAGATAGACTTTCTTACCGCCAATAGCCTGCAAATCCTTCTTCACCTGATCAGGATGATTATTCCCAGCGTTGCTGTAGTAATGGTTGCTGACGATATCGACATTCGGGTCATTTACGGAAAAATCATTAATCTTCTTATATGTGCCATCAACGACCAGTTGATGAGGTGCCAGATGTTTAATAAGCGCCGCAGTTTGCTTCAGGAAATCAGCATCGGTATCTTCCAGTTCGTTACCTGTTTCCCAGGCCATAATGGCTTTTTCGTCAAAGTAAGGACGACCCGTTATGGTGTTGGTGCGGGTGATGACCTGACGAATGACATCCTGATAGGCCTTATAGGTCTGACTTTTGGTGTTATAAAAATCTTCTGGTTTTTCGTTATAGAACGCGGCGAGCTGTTCGCGTCCGCCCCACCACCACCAGTGGTCGATAAACGGCAGTATTAATCGAAGGCCTTGTTTATCGGCCTCGGCGATCATGTTGTCGTAAACCCTCATCGCCTTTTCGTTCAGCTGAGGCATGCTATCGGGTGTTGCAGGAGCCAGAATATGCGTTTCGCGCTCGCAGTTTTTATCGTTTTCTTGCTGGACAGAAAGAACGTAAACGCGTTGGGCTTTTGCCCCTGTTTGTACGATGGCGTGAATCCAGTTTTCCTGTTCTTCAGCGGTTGGCCAGGCAAAATATTGCCCCCAGCCTCGTGGATCGGCTTTGCATACGCCGCGTGCATCATTTTCAATACGATGTAGCTCTGGTGCGTGTATCCCAGCAAAGCGGAATGTCTGATTACCATCCATTAACTGAGCACCCTGTCGAGTAATAAAATGCTCAAAATGGGATTGTTCAGCAGCCATCACTCCACTGCTGGCTAATGCTACGAGTAGGGACACCAGAAGTACTTTTTTTACAGGTAATTTCATTTTGTCTCTCCTTAGAACCACACTTCGCCCTGAATACCGAAGTTCAGAGTGTCTGTCTTGCCACTACGGCTGTAACCACCGGCACCGATTGTGTTAGTGCTCCAGTCGTAGTTGCCATCCAGTGCATCGGAAACTCCTTTGTCCCACTTGGCGTAAGTCGCGAATACGCGAAGTTGCGGACGACTCCAGAAGCCAGAGTCAAAGGTCAGTGTTGGAGCGACGGTCACTTTGGTTAAACCACCTTTTCCCTTCCCATCAACACCTTTGTAGTTTTCATCGTCGAGATATTCGTAGCCGACTTCATACTGCATGGCGAAGTTTTTGGTGATTTGCTGATAAGGGCGAACGCCTGCGACCCAACTTGAGCGACCCCATCCGTCGTTATCACTGGTCCACCAACGATAATTTTTATCTTTCTGGTAGAAGGCGAAGGTTGAGACTTCCCAACCGTTGCCAATGGTGGCAACGCCATCGAGAACCAGACGCAATGATTGTGTGTCGTCAAGGTTCGCCCAACCCCAACCGTTTTTACCCAGTGAGTCACCGCCAGCAAGACCGCGACCATACTGGACAACAAATTTTGAGTAGCCGCCGGTCAGTCCGTAGAAACCTTCAAAGTTATAGATACCGGTGACACCATAGCCTTTTTCTGCTGCGTCAATATGTTTCTCATTGTTATTCATGTGGTGAGCGATGAGCTCAAGGTCTACTGGAGAACCTGCGATTTTTTTGAACCACAGATTGAGTGAATAATCGTCCGGGTAACCCTGATCACCTTTATCTACGGGATACGCCTTCGTTTCGTCTGTTGGTGTAAAGGCGTAGATCCCGGCATCGAAACGCGCAAAGCCGATATCCAGGTTATCGAAGCCACCACCCGTACCGTTGTACTGAATGTACTCCCAGTCGAACTGGTGGTTGGATGCGTTAGAGCTGCTATAGCGTTTCCCCGCCCAGAATGCGACATCAGGTGCAAAATCCAGGTTCGATAATTCAGCATATCCTTCGCGGAACTGTACGGCTTTGCCATCATCATCAAGGCAGTTCCAGTCAGACGTACATTTTGTCTGGTGAGTAATGTTGGCTTGGATTTTTGCGACAACACCGGAATCTGATTTCAGTGTCACTTGTGGGATCAGTTCGATCTTGGTGTCATCTTCGTTACCGAGGCGGAATTTTCCATCAGGCATCAAACCTACCGAGTCCGCACGGTTGCCATCTGACGTCGCAAGGATGCCAGAACGCATATAACCGTGCATTGTGAAGTCGTATTGGTCGGCATGGGCAATGCCGCTGACTACCGAAGCAACCAGTAAAGACAGAGGTAATAATCTGTTCAGACTTTTCATGATTTCCCTTTTATAGTTTGATTTAAACAGCATCTGAATAACGCGAGGGAAATTTACGGATCATTTACGGAAATGTACATCCAATTACGGAAAGCGCTTTCCGTAATTGCTGGATCATGTCACATAATCTTGGTGAATGCTTAGAGAACCGTGATGAAGGTCACTTTTTACTAGAGAAAGGGCGAAAAAAAGCCAGTGCTAATTAAACACTGGCTTAAGAAAAATGTGAGTGATGTTGGTTATTTGTTTTCTATTTCAGTGAGTTGCCGTTCATAAACATTAAAGAATGGACGATAAATCATCCAGGAATTGAAGATAGCGAACAAACACATAAACAGGTTTTTCCAACTTCCATTGGCAGACCATGCGGCACCAAGAGGTGAGGGCATGGACCACGGGAGCATTGCTACTGCTCGATCAAGCACGCCAAGGTGAGTCAGATACCACGCAATACAGGCATTTACCATTGGAACAAAAATAAATGGTATTAAAAACACTGGGTTAAGGATTATCGGGAAGCCGAAAAGTATCGGTTCATTGATATTAAATAGAGAAGGGATAAGACCAATTTTACCGACGCTTTTTAACTGGCGAGAACGGCTACGCATCGCCATGAAAATCAACGGTAATGTTGAGCCAATACCGCCAATTAATAAATAAAAATCCCAGAATCCCTGTAGATAGATGTGCGGAAGAGGAGTCATTCCTTGCGCCAAAGCTTGCTGGTTTTCAAATAGATACGTCATCCAGAAAGGGTTCATTATCCCGGTAACAATCAATGCGCCATGAATACCGATAAACCAGAGTAAGTTGCAGATAAATAAAGAGATAAGCAACGCTGTTAACGTGTCAGATGCAATGATAAGAGGGCGTAAAGCCTCGCTGATGAGTTCAGGTAAAATCATGCCAGTGGTAATTTTTAACCCGCTGTTAATCAAGGTGATGGACAGCATAATCACCAGTAAGGGTATCAATAACTGAAAGCTGTTACGGGTCATGACCGGAACCTCTTCAGGTAGACGAATATACCAACCCATCTTGTAGAAAAATCGAATTAATTCAATTGTATAAAAACTAGAAGCAAGCGCGCTAAATATCCCCATACCACCGAGAAAGATATTGGTTCCGGCATTTTCTTTAAAACCAATAAACATCAAGAAAGCGAGACAA
Source organism: Buttiauxella sp. (assembly GCA_035271785.1). Lineage (GTDB taxonomy): Bacteria > Pseudomonadota > Gammaproteobacteria > Enterobacterales > Enterobacteriaceae > Buttiauxella. The sequence goes on along the minus strand of DATERH010000089.1, from coordinate 586 downwards.
CCTGTTAGGCCGGACAACCGTTCTGGGAGGTGATATTGCTTGGCCAGACTGGCGCTGGCTCCAAAGGCAATGATCAGCGCGACCAGGCCAATCGTGATTTCAAATGTCGGCAATAACATGGGGCGAATAACCTGATAGTAGTCTCTGTACCATGGTAATTCACTGATATTAAAAGGCATAAAAAGCAACGGCACCATCAGACTACCCACTATGACAAAGGGCATTGCAAGGGCAAAACTATCCCGCATTGCAGTGATGTGCTGATTCCGAGTAAGTATATTGGCGAAAGGTGTTACACGCTGTTCGATCAGCGTGACAGCAACATTCATAAACTGAATGTTCATGGCGGAACCTATAAAAGACAGAGTAGTTTCAGGATCATCCCCTACATCCAGGTAAAGTGAAAGCGACCATCTGGTGATCGTGCTCACATTTAATGGATTCGTTTATGGAAAGCGCTTTCCGTATTATTTCCATGTGATTATAGTCCGCTCATTGTTCTCACACGGTCAGGAGTTATTTATGAAAAAAATCATGCTTTGTTGTTCCGCTGGAATGTCGACCAGTTTGCTGGTTAAAAAAATGG
>DATERH010000088.1:0-19897 GCA_035271785.1 Buttiauxella sp. | reverse complement strand
ATTTTCCTCGACAAATTTGAGCAGGCGCTGTTGGCGTCCGGCATCAAACCTGTCTGAGTGGAGCGTATGACCACGATGTCTGATTTAAACCCGATTCTGGCAGGCTCAGCGCAAAGCACTGAGGCCTACCAGCAGGCGATTGCACAGACCAGCGCGGCTGTTGTGCAGTGGCTACAGCAACCTGAGATGTATCAAGGCAAAAGCGTTGCTGAACTGCGTGAGCGCATTCAACTGGATTTTAATCCACAGGGCCTGGGCAACCAGGCGGCTATTGAACGTGCCATTGAGTTCTTCTTAAAAGACAGCCTGTCGGTGCATCACCCACAGTGTGTCGCGCATTTGCATTGCCCAAGTCTGGTCATCAGCCAGGCGGCTGAAGTGCTGATCAACGCCACCAACCAGAGCATGGACTCCTGGGACCAAAGTCCTTCAGCCACCATCATCGAGATGAAGCTGATTGAATGGCTACGTGCTCAGGTCGGTTATCAGGCTGGCGACGCTGGCGTATTCACCAGTGGTGGCACCCAAAGTAACCTGATGGGCCTGATGTTGGCACGTGATGCGTTCTTTGCCCGCCAGGGTCACTCTATCCAGCAGGATGGTTTGATCGGTGATCTGAGAAAAATTAAAGTACTGTGTTCTGAAAATGCCCATTTCTCGGTGCAGAAGAACATGGCTTTGATGGGCCTCGGGTACCAGTCTGTAACGTTGGTAAAAACTGACGAATTCGCGCGTATGGATCTTAACGATCTGCGTGACAAAGTGGCTCAAGCTCAGGCTAACGGCGAACAAATCCTCGCGATTGTTGCGACTGCCGGGACTACCGATGCAGGCGCAATCGACCCACTGCGTGAAATTGCTGCACTTGCAGCACAACACCAGATTTGGGTGCACGTTGATGCGGCGTGGGGTGGTGCTTTGCTGATGTCCGAGCAATATCGTGACTATCTGGATGGCATTGAATTAGTGGATTCCATTACTCTGGACTTCCACAAGCAATTCTTCCAGACCATCAGCTGTGGTGCATTCTTGCTCAAAGAAGCCCGTCACTATGAGTTGATGCGCTACCAGGCGGCTTATCTGAACTCTGAGTTCGATGAAGCGCAGGGCGTGCCAAATCTGGTGTCCAAATCTTTGCAGACGACTCGCCGTTTCGATGCGTTGAAACTGTGGATGGGTCTTGAAGCATTGGGCCAGAAGCAATATGCCGCGATCATCGATCATGGTGTGACTCTTGCTCAGCAAGTTGCGCAGTATGTGACTGAACAGCCTTCTCTGGAACTGGTGATGAAACCACAACTGGCGAGCGTGTTGTTCCGTTTCCGTCCTGAGCAATTGGCTAACGGTAGCGATGCGGCTATCGCGCTGCTAAACCAGAAGATTGGTGATGCGTTGTTAGATTCGGGTCGTGCCAACGTCGGTGTGACCGAGCATAACGGTGTGACCTGTCTGAAAATGACCTTGCTGAACCCAATTGTTACGCTTGAGGATATTAAACTCCTGCTGGCGTTAGTTGAGAAGACCGCACAACCGTTGCTGGTCGGCTAAATAGAATGGGCGGTTAATACCGCCCATTTATACCTGTCATACTTTACGTTGTGAGTGCGTTGGCCACATTTGCTTGCCCGACAAATCTGCCTGGAGCAAATTTGAACGCTGTAAGCTGCGCCCCGAAGGGGTGAGGCAAATGGATGGGCTGAGTCATCACTTACTACTGTAAGCTCATCGGGATTAACGAGTGACTCCTGTCTCTCACCGGAGACCTGGCATAGACTGGTCAACTTCGTTCCCGACGAATATTTCACTCTCTTGCCACCTACCCACAACTCGAATTATTTTGAGTATAAACTAAGTAAACCTCTCAAACCCCCGTTAATATAATTATCTACATGAATGTATCTCTTTATTTATATTCACTGGAGATATTTATTAATTTCTGAAATCAAATAAACATTTGATTTTATGTGCTTATTTTTATTCCGCCTCATAAAATAACACTAATTGCAAAACAATCCCCACACAGTTAACATTGCCTGAAATTTATATCTTAGTAGAGTGGGAATGTTCTCAACTCTTATCCTATGCTTGTCTGCGTTTCACGGATGATAACGTTATGATTATTCTTACCACGATGACTTTTTTTATTCTGAAGCGGTGTTACCCAGAATATGACTGGAATGGACTGCGAAAGCGGGTGTTTTTATGGTGGGTGATGAACTGCCTATTGGCATGTACGTTAATACACAGCGAGTGGTTTGGATTATCGTTTTTACTCTCTTGGTTCTTAATAATATTTATGTTGTTGTAGCTAGATCTTGTTAAGCAAAAAAAACGGCAAACATAATGCTTGCCGTTTTTAATGTTATAAAACTAATTCAACGAACGAGATTATGCAGTAATGAGTTCGTCAATTGCCGCTTTTGCATCAATCTGCGCTTTACCCGCCACTTCTGGGCCGTAAGCAATACCTTCAGCAAATATGTAGTTCACATCAGTCATACCGATGAAACCGAGGAACACATTCAGATACGGAACCAGCAGGTCGGTTGGAGTACCTTTATGAATACCGCCACGGCTGGTCAAAACCACAACACGTTTACCGGTAATCAGGCCTTCTGGGCCTTTCTCGGTATAACGGAAGGTGACACCTGCACGCGCTACCAGGTCGAAATAGTTCTTCAACTGTGTTGGAATGTTGAAGTTGTACATCGGCGCAGTAATAATAATCACGTCATGAGCTTGCAGCTCAGCAATCAACTCGTTAGACAGTGCCAGCGCTTCTTGCTGACGTGGAGACAGTGGCGCATCGCTTGGACGCAGCGCACCCACCAATTCACCATCCAGCACAGGGATTGGGTTTGCAGCCAAATCACGCACGGTAATCTCATCTGCGCTATGCTGCTCACGCCATTGTTCAACAAAATAGTCAGACAGCTGATTTGACTGAGAGTAACCGGCCAGGATGCTGGACTTCAGGACTAATACTTTGCTCATGGGTGATTCCTTTGTTGTGTTCATTCGGGACTGATTGCCCGTTGCTGTGATGTACTTTATTCACAATCCGATTGCAGTGATAGCGCAATATATCGAACTCCATGTTCGATTTTATTGAACAAGGCGTCGAAAGGTGTGGTGTGGTAATCTAACGCCAATTGACGACACAGACTTACCAGGCAGTGCGCTGCCCAGACGAATACGCAATGGAAAACATAAAACCCTCACTGTCCTCATTATTCTCGCGCCTTGATGGCTTAATGCTACGCGACAGACAGCGCTTCGCTCGCCGTTTGCATGGCTCGAAGAAAGTGAAAAATCCTGAATCGCAGCAGAAGTTGCTTGATTCACTGGCCCTGGAAATCGATACGGCGGCTGGTAAGGTCCTGCTACGTGAAGCCTCGCGCCCAAAAATTACCTACCCAGAAAACCTGCCTGTTAGCCAGAAAAAGCAGGACATTCTGGAAGCCATCCGTGATAACCAGGTGGTTATCGTGGCAGGGGAAACTGGCTCCGGGAAAACCACGCAGTTGCCGAAGATCTGCATGGAACTGGGGCGCGGCGTTAAAGGGCTGATTGGCCACACCCAGCCTCGCCGTCTGGCAGCACGGACCGTTGCCAACCGTATTGCCGAAGAGCTGCAAACTGAACCAGGCGGGTGTGTCGGGTATAAAGTGCGTTTTACTGACCACGTCAGTGAAAACACCATGGTCAAACTGATGACCGATGGCATTTTGCTGGCTGAAATTCAGCAAGACAGACTGCTGATGCAGTATGACACCATCATCATTGATGAAGCGCACGAACGCAGCCTGAACATTGATTTCCTGCTGGGCTATCTGCGTGAGCTGTTGCCGCGTCGCCCGGATCTGAAAATCATCATCACTTCTGCAACCATTGACCCGGAACGCTTCTCGCACCATTTCAATAATGCGCCCATCATCGAAGTTTCAGGCCGGACGTACCCGGTGGAAGTGCGTTATCGCCCGATTGTTGAAGATGTCGACGACACCGACCGCGACCAGTTACAAGCCATTTTCGATGCCGTCGATGAACTCGGCCACGAAAGCGCCGGCGACATTCTGATTTTCATGAGTGGTGAGCGTGAAATCCGCGACACCGCTGATGCACTCAACAAGCTGAATTTGCCTCACACCGAAGTACTGCCGCTGTATGCGCGTTTGTCCAATAGCGAGCAAAACCGCGTATTCCAGTCGCATGTTGGGCGTCGTATCGTGCTGGCGACCAACGTCGCAGAAACTTCACTGACCGTGCCGGGGATTAAATATGTCATCGATCCAGGTACGGCGCGTATTAGCCGTTATAGTTATCGCACCAAAGTACAGCGCTTGCCGATTGAGCCCGTTTCACAAGCTTCAGCCAACCAGCGTAAAGGTCGCTGTGGCCGTGTTTCCGACGGGATATGTATTCGGCTGTATTCAGAAGACGATTTCCTGTCGCGCCCGGAATTTACCGACCCGGAAATTCTGCGTACCAACCTGGCGTCCGTAATCTTGCAGATGACCTCGCTCGGGCTTGGGGACATCGCCGCATTCCCGTTCGTCGAAGCACCAGACAAACGCAATATTCAGGACGGTGTGCGCCTGCTCGAAGAACTCGGCGCGATTACCAGTGATGCCGACCTCAGCGTTTATAAACTCACGCCATCGGGTCGCCAACTTGCCCAACTGCCCGTTGACCCACGACTGGCGCGCATGGTGCTTGAAGCACCGAAATTTGGCTGTGTACGTGAAGTGATGATTATCACCGCCGCGCTGTCGATTCAGGATCCGCGTGAACGGCCGATGGATAAACAGCAAGCATCGGATGAAAAGCATCGTCGCTTCCACGACAAAGAGTCTGACTTCCTTAGTTTTGTGAATTTGTGGAACTTCCTCGGCGAGCAGCAAAAAGAGTTGCCGTCTAATCAGTTCCGCCGCCAATGCAAGCTCGACTATCTTAACTACCTGCGTGTCCGCGAGTGGCAAGACATCTACACCCAATTGCGCCAGGTCGTGAAAGAGTTAGGTTTGCCGATTAACAGCGAACCGGCTGATTTCCGCTCGGTTCACTGCGCATTACTGACCGGTTTGCTTTCGCATATCGGGCAGAAAGATGCGGATAAACAGGAATACACCGGCGCACGAAACGCGCGGTTCTCCATCTTCCCCGGCTCCGGCTTATTTAAAAAACCGCCAAAATGGACCATGGTTGCCGAACTGGTGGAAACCAGCCGCCTGTGGGGGCGCATTGCTGCGCGTATCGACCCGGAGTGGGTAGAACCGCTGGCACAGCATTTGTTAAAACGCTCTTATAGCGAGCCGCACTGGGAGAAATCGCAGGGCGCGGTGATGGCGACAGAGAAAGTGACGCTCTACGGATTGCCGATTGTTGCGGCACGCGGCGTGAACTATAGCCAGATTGACCCGGCATTGTGTCGTGAGCTGTTTATCCGCCACGCATTGGTGGAAGGTGACTGGCAGACGCGCCACGCGTTCTTCCGGGACAACCTCAAGTTACGCAATGAAATTGAAGAGCTGGAACACAAGTCCCGTCGCCGCGACATTCTGGTGGACGACGACACGCTATTCGAGTTTTACGATCAACGCATTGCTCATGATGTGATTTCTGCGCGCCACTTTGATAACTGGTGGAAACACGTCAGCAAAGAGACGCCAGACCTGCTCAACTTCGAAAAGAGCATGTTGATAAAAGAGGGGGCGGAACAGGTCAGTAAGCTCGACTATCCGAACTTCTGGCATCAGGGGAATCTCAAGCTGCGTCTGACTTATCAGTTTGAACCCGGTGCAGATGCCGATGGCGTGACGGTGCATATTCCGCTGCCACTGTTAAACCAGGTCGAAGAGGCCGGTTTTGAATGGCAGATTCCGGGTGTTCGCCGCGAGTTAGTGATTGCGCTGATTAAGTCGCTGCCAAAACCGGTGCGCCGCAATTTTGTCCCTGCACCAAACTACGCCGAAGCATTTTTAGGCAGGGCGACGCCGCTGGAATTACCCCTGCTTGAAAGTCTGGAGCGTGAATACCGTCGTATGTCGGGCATCACCATCGACCGTGAAGACTGGCATTGGGATCAGGTGCCCGATCATCTGAAAATGACTTTCCGCATCGTTGATGAAAACAACAAGAAACTCAAAGAGGGTAAAGACCTCACTGAGTTAAAAGGCGGTCTGAAAGACAAAGTCCAGCAAACGCTCTCAGCGGTCGCCGATGATGGTATCGAACAAAGCGGCCTGCATATCTGGAGCTTTGGTTCATTACCGGAAAACTACGAGCAAAAACGCGGCAATTACCGCATGAAGGCGTTCCCGGCGCTGGTGGATGAAAAAGACAGCGTGGCTATCAAACTGTTTGATAACCCACTGGAACAACAGCAGGCTATGTGGCGGGGTTTACGTCGCTTATTGCTGCTCAACATTCCATCGCCGATTAAATACCTGCATGAAAAGCTGCCGAATAAAGCCAAACTTGGCCTGTACTTTAACCCATACGGCAAAGTGCTGGATTTGATTGACGACTGTATTTCCTGTGGCGTAGATAAGCTGATTGCTCAGGCGGGTGGCCCGGTCTGGAGCGAAGAGGGTTATGCAGCATTGCATGAGAAAGTCCGCGCGGAACTCAACGAAACTGTGGTGGAGATTGCAAAGCAGGTCGAACAAATCCTCACCAGCGTTTTCAATATCAACAAGCGGCTAAAAGGGCGTGTGGACATGACCATGGCACTGGGGCTGTCGGATGTGAAAGCGCAGATGAGCGGCCTGGTGTATCGCGGTTTTGTCACCGGCAATGGTTACAAACGTTTGGGCGACACGCTGCGTTACCTGCAAGCCATTGAGAAGCGCCTCGAGAAAATGGCGGTCGATCCGCATCGTGATCGTGTGCAAATGCTTAAAGTGGAGCATGTGCAGCAAACCTGGCAGCAGTGGCTGAATAAATTGCCTCCTGTTCGACGTGGTGACGACGATGTGCTGGAAATCCGCTGGATGATTGAAGAACTGCGCGTCAGTTTCTTTGCTCAGCAATTAGGGACGCCGTACCCGATTTCGGATAAGCGCATCTTGCAGGCGATGGAACAGATTACAGCGTAATCACCACCTGGCATTTATACTCCATGGGCGGTCAAATTCTGACCGCTTTACTGGAGGGCTGTCATGAAACGTTTAGCCGATAAAGTTGCCATTGTGACCGGAGCCAGTTCAGGCATCGGTTATGCCACTGCAAAATTGTTCGCAGCCGAAGGGGCAAAAGTCGTGGTCGGGGCCAGACGTGAAGCCGAACTGGCTCAACTGGTGGAGGAAATTAAAGCCGCCGGTGGCGAGGCTGTTGCATTGTCAGGTGACGTGCGGGAAGAAACCTACGCCAAAGCATTAGTCGCAAAAGCGGTGGAAACATGGGGGCGGCTTGATATTGCCTTTAACAATGCAGGCACTTTGGGCGAGCATGGCCCGAGCACAGAAGTCTCCGCCGAAGGTTTTGCCAATGCGGTGGCAATTAATCTGACCGGATCGTTTCTGGGTGCCAAACACCAAATTGCTGAAATGCTCAAACACGGCGCAGGCTCAGTTATCTTCACCTCAACCTTTGTCGGTTACAGCTTCGCATTTCCGCAAGTTGCGTCTTACGCTGCCAGTAAAGCCGGATTGATTGGTTTGACTCAGGCGCTAGCCACAGAATTTGGCCCGCAGAACATCCGCGTTAACTCCATTTTACCCGGCGCGGTCGATACCGATATGTACCGCGACATGAATAACACCGCCGAATCACAGGCATTTGTCACAGGTTTACATGCGCTAAAACGCGTGGCACAACCAGAAGAACTGGCACGCGCAGTACTGTGGCTCGCATCAGATGAATCTTCGTTTGTCACCGGCACTGCCTCATTGGTGGACGGCGGTGCATCAATCAACGGCGTATAGTCTTTTACATGAAACTCCGCTTGCATTATTTTGCGGAGTTTAAAAACAAGAGTGCAAAATAATCCTTTAATTGCACAAACATGGGTAGCATCGTTTAAATTCTCGCATGTTAGCTTAAATACCTGTTTTTCGGCTGCTGGTTATCAATGTCGACAACCCACCTTTGCAAGGTATTAGCATCATGGCGAGTTATTCTTTCTCCTGTCCAAAAATCTATTTTGGTGAAGAGGCGATAACCTCTTTACGTACGTTAAATAATAAAAGAGTAGCCATTGTCACTGATGATTTTATGGTTTCTTCAGGTAAAACTCGCTATCTGATAGAAGAGATGCCACAAGCCTGCGTCTCCATATTTGGTGATGTAAAACCCGATCCTAATATCGATGTTTTACAGGCAGGTGCTGAAAAATTTAAAACCTTCAAACCTGATGTCATTATTGCTTTGGGTGGTGGTTCATCACTGGATGCGGCAAAAGGTATAAAAGTCACGCTTGAAGAACATTATCGTACCCATTCCATTGAATTAATCGCGATTCCGACCACCAGTGGCTCGGGTTCTGAAGTGACCTCTTACGCCATTATTTCTGATCCGCAAAATGGTCGTAAATATCCGCTAGTGGCGCAGGAACTGGTGCCTGACATTGCCATTCTGGACCCAAACCTTGTCTTAAGTGTACCGCGCCATGTTGCGGTTGATACCGGTATGGATGTGCTGACACATGCGATTGAAGCGCTTGTCTCGACAGGGGCGAATGATTTTAGCGATGCACTGGCGGAAAAAGCGATTGCCCTGACCTGGCAGTATTTGCCGCAAGTATACAACGACGAGAAAAACATCACGCCTCGTACCCATATGCACAATGCTTCCTGCATGGCGGGTATGGCATTTAATTCCTCCGGTTTGGGGTTGGTTCATGGTATGGCGCATGCTATTGGCGGCATGCTGCATATTCCTCATGGCAAAATTAACGCCATGCTGTTGCCGCTACTGATTGAATTTAATACCGCGAAAGCCACACCGCAAACGACCGAACGTTATATGAAATGCGCGCGTATTATGGGAATAGAAAACCAAAACCCTCAGTTGGCTATTTCCCAACTGGTCAGAAAAATCCGCCAACTCAATCGTCAGTTTAATATTCCCGCCACATTAAAAGAGTTAGGTTCGGATAAGGCCGCATTTGAACAATTACGTCAGCCTTTAATCGATGCAGCACTGGCAGATGGCTGTACCACAACGAATCCGCGTACACCAACCGCTCAAGATATTGACCGGCTGCTTTCACTTATTGGCGGGTGATCTGGATAAGATTGTCATGAAATATCCAGTTGGTAAAAAAAGTCCAGCCTGAAGGCAAAAAGCAATTTACCGAGATGATTATTCTGAAAACCATTCGTGATTCTCACTTATTTACCAGGCGTTTCCGTTATGAATGAAAACCAGCTCCAGGCCGAAAGGATCACCCAGCAAATTATGCAAGAGTTGGCTGCAGGTAAAAATAGACTGTCGTCAACATCTGCGAAAGAGGGTTCGCCGTTACTTATTCCAGTCGGTGTTTCTAACCGCCATATTCACTTGTGCCGTGAAGATATGGATGTGTTGTTCGGTTATGGCTCGACGCTCACACGTATGAAAGCGGTTAAGCAACCCGGCCAGTATGCCGCAGAAGAAACCGTGACTTTGCGCACCCAAAAAGGCGACATCCCCAACGTCCGTATTTTAGGGCCATTACGCCGTTCGACTCAGATTGAAATCTCAGTGGCAGACAGTTTTGTACTTGGCGTTAAAGCGCCGGTACGCATGTCTGGCGATCTGCATGATTCGCCAGGAATTGAGATTGTTGGCCCAAAAGGGCGCGTCGTAAAACCCCACGGCACTATTGTCGCCTGGCGGCATATTCATATTTCACCGCAGGAGGCCGAATTGCACGGCCTGCGAGATGGAATGGAAATTGATATTCAGGCTGAGGGTTTGCGGGCCGGTATTTTAGGCCATGTTGTGGTGCGGGTTAGCGCTGACGCGGTGCTTGAGCTGCATATTGATGTGGAAGAGGCCAACGGATTTGGGCTTCGCAATGGGGATCTGGTTTGCCGAATTAATCAAACCGATTGAAGTGAGGGTTCTATGGAACACCCGGTTTTATCCCGACGACTGGATATATTGATTGCTCAACTGCTGGAACAAAAACGCCGGGAATTAAATGCCGGGCGTAAAAAAATCCGCGTGTTAATCACGGGCAATAATTTCAGTACATTACCCGCGACCCTGTTAAGTCTTTCGGCGCTGGACCGCTCGGGGTATCAACTCCTGGTGTCGTTTTCTCACAGTGCCAGAGTATCTGAGCTGAAAACCGCCTGTATCAGTGCAATTGATTCAAGTTGCACCGGAGCGCTGTATATCGAAGAAGAGCCCGTCGAGGATGACGATGACTACAACTGCCTCTTTCTGCCTGCACTTTCTACCAATAGTCTGAGCAAAATTGCCCTGTGTATCAGAGACAACCTCGCCAGTAGCTGGGTGTTTCATGCTCTCAACAGGCATAAACAGGTGATTGCCACGCTGAACCCCGAATGCCTGGACGGCGGGATGACGGGTTTTGCGCTTCCACTGCTTAACCGCCTTGCAGAATACGTCACAACCGTTGAGCAGTACGGGGTGGTGATCGCGGGTAAGAAAACGCCAGTTGACGTTACCCGTAACATTGGCAAGGCCGGCAAATCTATCAGCTTCCCCAAAAACCTGGTCACGCTAAGCGATATCCTCACTTTTTCAGGGGCGCAAAAATTAACGATTGATAGCCACACGCTGATTACGCCTGCCGCGCAGGATGAAATCCGCCGTCAAAACATCACTGTTATTCAGGGATCTTAGGAGGATTTATGTATCTGGCAAAAGTCACTTGTGCACTGGTTTCTACCACCAAGCATGCCTCTTTAAACGGATGCAAATTACTGGTCGTAGCCCGGCTTGATGAAAACTACCAGCCGACGGGAACCGCGCAAGTCGCAGTTGATTGCGTGGGGGCAGGGAACGGTGAAATTGTCATCGTGACCACCGGTAGTTCGGCGCGTATGAGCAACAGCAAAGAACATTCGGTTATTGATGCGGCGATTGTCGGCATCGTTGATGCACTGGATTCTAACGTTTAGCGAGGAAGGGATATGTTTGAGCAAGACGAACGCCGTCCACCACAGCTAGAGAGCTGGATAACTTCAGCTCTCACACAGCAATTACCTGAACGGCGGCTTTCTCTGAGTCTGGAAGATGCCGCAGCGTTAGGGCGCAATGCTTGCCTGGAAGCCCAGACATTCAACATTCCCATTGTGTTCAGCCTTGTCGATGCCAGTGGCCATCAACGCTACTTTTTTAGCCAGGATAACGCGCTATTGGTCAGCCATAGCCTTGCTTATAAGAAAGCCTGGACTGCCGTCGCACTCAAAATGGCGACCCATGAATTAGCGCCGCTTGTTCAACCGGGTGCCGATCTTTATGGGCTACAGCACGATAAAGGAATCTGTTGTTTCGGTGGCGGTGTGCCGTGTTGGGCAAACGGTGTGTTAGTGGGAGCCATCGGAATTAGTGGTGGGACGGTTGAGCAAGATCTCACTATTGCCCGCAATACATTGAACCGCTTTAGCGCAGAACGCTTCGTTTTAACCAGTACGAAATAATTACCTGGATTCCAGCGGATAAGCGCCAACGCCTCCGCCATTTGACAGAGGTTAACATGTCCATTGCTTCACTGGTTTTAGTTATTAATTGCGGGTCGTCATCGCTGAAATTTGCGCTGATCCCATTTGCTGATGGTGCGCCAGTGCTCTCAGGTTTGGCTGAAAAACTCGGGCTTGATGAAGCCTGTATGACGATTAAAGACCACGCGGGTAACAAATCTAGCCAGATATTGCCTGAGGCGAGCCATCTTAGTGCGTTGAAGGTGCTTTTTGACGAACTTGATCAACGGCAACTGCTGTCAGCGGTTAAAGCGATTGGGCATCGGGTTGCCCATGGTGGGAGTGAGTTTAAACACTCAGTGGCACTTAACGCGCAGGTGATTGAAAAGATTCGAGCGCTCTCGGGGCTCGCACCATTACATAATCCAGCCAACCTTATTGGTATAGACGCGACCATGGCATTGCTCCCCGCAGTTGCCCAAGTTGCGGTATTTGATACCGCGTTTCACCAGACTCTAGCGCCCGAGGCCTACACCTACGCGATCCCTCTGGAATATCAGGAACGTTATCAGGTACGTCGCTACGGTTTCCATGGTACCTCCCATCGTTACATTGCAGAAGAGGCCGTCAAAGAATTCAGTCTCGACCCAACCGACCACGGCATTCTGATTGCTCATCTGGGTAATGGCTCATCAGTTTGTGCGGTGAAAAACGGTAAAAGTGTGGATACCTCAATGGGCATGACGCCGCTGGAAGGGCTGGTTATGGGCACACGATGTGGCGACCTGGATTTTGGTGCTGCGGCTTATATCGCATCCTGCACCGGGCAAACTGTCGATTCTCTGTACAAAATGATGAACAACCAATCCGGGCTATATGGCCTGTCAGGCTTATCCAGTGATTGCCGCACTTTGCAAGAGGCGCGAAGCCTGGGCAATGAGCGTGCGACATTGGCCATTGATGTGATGGTTCATCGTTTGACACGTCATCTGGGTGCACATCTCGCGTCACTTCACCGGCTGGATGCACTGATTTTCACTGGTGGCATTGGTGAGAACTCGGCGTTAGTGAGGGAGTTAACCGTCAAACGGCTCGGCGTGTTCGGTTTGCAGCTAGACGAAGAAAAGAACCAACAGACGTTTGGTGGGCAGGGTTGCGTTATCTCAAAAACCAATAGCCCGCTGGTAGCAGTCATACCCACCAATGAAGAGAAAATGATTGCGATGGATGCGGCGGCTATTTCTGCCACTTTGTAATGTATCCAACGCACCTGCAACTTGAAGTATGAAGGGTATGAGCGTGGATTTTATTGTCCAGACATATTCGAGACAACAAGATAGTCAAGCTAACGGGCAAAACATTTTGTCCAGATATCCCTAGTATCGTATTACGAAAACATATTACGCGCAGATGAAGAATCGAATCGGTTATTCCCCTGCGTTTGTTTAATTACCAATGAAATACATGAGGTCTTTATGCAACAAGAAGCGCTAGGTATGGTTGAAACGAAAGGTCTGGTTTCTGCAATTGAAGCGGCAGACACCATGGTTAAATCAGCCAACGTCACTTTAGTCGGTTACGAAAAAATTGGTTCTGGTCTGGTTACTGTAATTGTTCGTGGTGACGTGGGTGCTGTTAAAGCCGCAACTGATGCGGGTTCTGCCGCAGCAATTAAAGTGGGTGAGCTGGTCTCTGTACACGTTATTCCGCGTCCACATATTGAAGTAGAAAAAATCCTACCAAAAGCCGTCGCTTAATAACGCCAGAGGATACTGACCATGAGAGATAATCTTGTTGAGCAGATTATATCTGAAGTAATGAATAAACAAACTGATGTCAGTACAACCGGTAATAATGTCACCAGTATTGCCAAATGTGGTTTAACAGAATTTGTTGGAACCGCAATGGGTCACACTATTGGTTTGGTCATTGCCAATGTCGATAATCAATTGCATGAAGTCATGAATATCGATAAGAAATATCGCTCTATCGGTATTCTTGGTGCACGTACTGGAGCTGGGCCACATATTTTTGCTGCGGATGAAGCAATTAAAGCGACAAACAGCGAAATATTATCCATTGAGCTGGCGCGTGATACAGAAGGGGGCGGTGGACATGGTTGCTTAATTATTTTTGGGGCAACTGATGTATCTGATGTTCGCCGTGCCATCGAAGTAGCGCTGTCGGAGATTGATCGCACGTTCGGCGATGTTTACGGTTCACCGGCGGGCCACCTTGAATTTCAGTACACCGCTCGCGCAAGCCACGCTCTGAACAAAGCGTTTGGCGCACCGGTAGGTAAGTCATTCGGCATGACCTGTGCTTGCCCTGCGGCAATCGGTGTATTGATTGCAGATGCTGCGGCGAAATCAGCAATTATTGAACCTATTGGTTACGCAAGCCCAGCTAACGGCACCAGCTTCAGTAATGAAGTGATCTTCACCTTTGCAGGTGATTCCGGTGCGGTTCGCCAGGCGGTGATTGCTGCTCGCGAAGTTGGGTTGCAACTGCTTTCAACGCTTGATCCTGCGCCGCTCAAGTCCGCAACCAAACCGTATATCTAGGCCCCGGCGAAAATGCTTGTGAAGCGATGTGAAGCAAGGAAATCAATAGCATGAATGATAATGACATTGCTCAGGCGGTTTCTAACGTGCTGAGTAAATATACCAAAACAACGCCGGACGTCGCTCCACAGGCAATACCTGCTGTTACCCAACGGCAGGAAAGCGACCCGTTGGATGCACTGATCGCCAAGGCACTGGCACATCAAGCCGACGTGGTGATTCCTACCGAGGCTGATGTTTTCCCCGCGAAAACTGCAGGCAACGGGGCATTCGCTACGATGGATGAAGCCATTGCCGCGGCTGTGATTGCACAGGTTCAATATCGCCATTGTTCCATGCAAGATCGCGGTAACTTCATTCAGGGGATCCGCGAAGTCTTTCTGCAAGATGATGTTTTACAGGTCATTTCACGCATGGCGGTGGAAGAGACGGGGATGGGCAACGTTGAAGACAAGTTCACCAAAAACCGTCTTGCCGCGCTGAAAACTCCAGGCCTTGAAGATCTTACTACAGGAGCATTAACCGGTGATGACGGTCTGACGTTGACGGAATATTCAGCATTTGGGGTGATTGGCTCGATTACGCCAACCACCAATCCAACAGAAACCATCATCAATAATAGTATCGGTATGTTAGCGGCGGGAAATACCGTGGTGTTCAGTCCACATCCTCGCTCACGTCATGTTTCGTTGTACGTTGTTGAATTAATTAATAACAAACTGGCAAGTCTTGGTGCGCCCGCCAATATGGTGGTGACAGTGACACAACCTTCTATTGATAACACTAACGCGTTAATCAATGACTCGCGCATCAGCATGCTGGTTGCCACGGGTGGCCCGGCAATTGTGAAAACAGTGATGTCGTCGGGTAAGAAGGCCATCGGTGCCGGGGCCGGCAATCCGCCAGTCGTGGTAGACGAAACGGCAGATATTGAAAAAGCCGCTCGCGATATCGTTAATGGATGCAGTTTTGATAACAACTTGCCATGTATTGCCGAGAAAGAAGTCATTGTGGTGAACCAGGTTGCTGATTATCTGATTCATTGCATGAAGAAAAGCGGTGCTTATCTGTTGTGCGATCAGAAGTTAATTCAGCAATTGCAAACACTGGTGTTAAACGAAAAAGGGACTGGCCCGAACACAGCCTTTGTTGGGAAAGATGCTCGCTATATCCTGCAAAAGCTGGGCGTAAATGCGCCGGAAGAGACAAAAGTTATTTTAATTGAAACCGAGAAAAACCATCCATTTGTCGTGCATGAATTGATGATGCCCGTGTTG
Source organism: Buttiauxella sp. (assembly GCA_035271785.1). Taxonomy (GTDB): domain Bacteria; phylum Pseudomonadota; class Gammaproteobacteria; order Enterobacterales; family Enterobacteriaceae; genus Buttiauxella. The sequence continues at coordinate 4,456 of DATERH010000088.1, read as the reverse complement.
CCAGTTGTGCGCGTGGACAACGTTGATGAAGCGATTGAGTTAGCGGTTCAGGTTGAACATGGTAATCGTCATACCGCAATCATGCACTCAACCAATGTCGACAAACTCACCAAAATGGCTCGCCAAATCCAGACCACCATTTTTGTAAAAAATGGTCCTTCTTATGCTGGATTGGGTGTCGGTGGAGAAGGTTACCCGACTTTCACTATTGCCGGGCCTACGGGTGAAGGTTTGACATCAGCGCGTGCGTTCGCAAGAAACCGCCGTTGTGTGATGATTGAAGCACTGAATATTCGCTGATTAGCCAGAGGAGATCGGGGGATGAAGAAACGCATCATAAATGCACCGACACCGGATACGTTAGCCATGCTGAAACGCCGGATGCCTGGAGAGTTTCGTTCACGGTTGGACTTGATTCGTATCGATGCAATTGGACTCGTGATGTTGCCTGTACCCGATCTCTACTTCTTTGCAGACGTCGCAAGTAAAAGTGCGCACGTGGTGGTATCGGAGATTCATGGCAGTTGCCCGCAACATGTTACAACGCTCGCTATATTTGGCGAGGTGTCAGCAGTCAATGAAGCCATGCGATTAATAGAGGATGACTTTAATACATTCTGATAATTAGTCATTAAGAGTCTATTACAGATCGCAGTTTATTACTCGCAAGGTTAAATAATTAATTCCGGGAGTATTTTATGTTAGAGAAAGGTTTTTCTAATCCAACCGATCGTGTTGTCAGACTAAAAAATATGATTCTGCATGCTACCCCATATGTGGAATCAGAGCGTGCAGTGCTGGCTACCGAGGCTTATAAAGAAAGTGAACAATTGCCTGCGATTATGCGTCGCGCAAAAGTGGTTGAAAAAATATTTAACGAATTACCGGTAACGATTCGTGCTGATGAACTTATTGTGGGTGCGGTGACAATTAATCCACGCTCAACTGAAATCTGCCCTGAATTTTCTTATGACTGGGTGGAAAAAGAATTCGACACCATGGAACACCGTGTTGCGGATCCTTTTATTATTCCTAAAAAAACAGCTCAAGATCTGCATGAAGCATTTAAATACTGGCCAGGTAAAACAACCAGTTCGCTTGCGGCTTCTTATATGTCAGAAAGTACCAAAGAAAGCATGGCAGGTGGCGTTTTCACCGTAGGTAACTACTTCTACGGCGGCGTGGGTCACGTGAGTGTAGATTACGGCAAGGTGCTGAAAATCGGTTTTCGCGGCATTATTAATGAAGTGACTCGCGCAATGGAAGCGCTTGATCGTAGCGAACCAGGCTATATCAAGAAAGAACAGTTCTATCGCGCAGTGATTATCAGTTATAACGCAGCGATTAATTTTGCTCATCGTTATGCACAAGAAGCGACGCGTCTTGCGCAACAAGAAAGCAACCCGACGCGTAAACGCGAGCTGGAACAAATCGCGCAAAACTGTACTCGTGTGCCTGAATATGGCGCAACTACCTTCTGGGAAGCTTGCCAGACCTTCTGGTTCATCCAGAGCATGCTGCAAATTGAGTCTAGCGGCCACTCCATCTCCCCTGGGCGTTTTGACCAGTACATGTACCCATACCTGGTAGCAGACAAGGCTATCTCTAAAGATTTTGCTCAGGAACTGGTGGATTGCTGCTGGATCAAGCTTAACGACATCAATAAAACCCGTGATGAAGTGTCAGCTCAAGCATTTGCAGGCTACGCGGTGTTCCAGAACTTATGCGTCGGCGGCCAGACACAAGACGGGCTGGATGCGACTAACGCATTGAGCTACATGTGTATGGAAGCGACTGCACATGTTCGCTTACCGCAACCTTCCTTCTCGATTCGCGTCTGGCAAGGTTCGCCTGATGAGTTCCTCTATCGTGCTTGTGAACTGGTACGCCTGGGGTTGGGTGTTCCGGCGATGTACAACGATGAAGTGATTATTCCATCACTGCAAAACCGTGGTGTATCGCTACGTGATGCGCGTGATTACTGCATTATCGGTTGCGTTGAACCGCAGGCTCCACACCGCACAGAAGGCTGGCACGATGCAGCGTTCTTTAACGTGGCAAAAGTGTTGGAGATAACCCTTAACAACGGTCGTACTGCTAACAAACAACTGGGCCCAGTCACGGGCGAAATGACCCAGTACACCAGCATGGATGATTTCTATACCGCCTTCACACAACAGATGGCGTACTTTGTTCGCCAACTGGTTGAGGCGTGTAACAGTGTCGATATCGCTCACGGTGAGCGTTGCCCATTGCCATTCTTGTCGGCGTTGGTAGATGACTGTATCGGACGGGGTAAATCATTGCAGGAAGGGGGGGCAATCTACAACTTCACTGGCCCTCAGGCATTTGGTATCGCGGATACCGGTGACTCAGTTTACGCCATCCAGAAACAGGTATTTGAAGATCGCAAAGTGACCCTCAATGAGCTGAAAGGGGCGCTGGATGCCAACTTTGGGCATCAAGTGGGTAGCGTACCGGCTAAATCGTCTTTGGGTGAGCAAGATGTTTATGACATCGTGAAACGCATTATTGATAGCCATGGTTCTCTCGACCCATCGGCGATTAAAAGTGAAGTTTACCGTCAGCTTTCAAGTGGAACGTCGGCTCCTGCTGCGGCCGGTAATCCCTCACGCTTTGAAGAGATTCGCCATATTCTGGAAAATACACCTTGCTTCGGTAATGACATTGACGAAGTCGACTATGTTGCCCGTCGCTGCGCGCTGATTTATTGCCAGGAAGTTGAGAAGTACACCAACCCGCGTGGTGGTCAGTTCCAGGCAGGCATCTATCCGGTATCAGCTAACGTACTGTTTGGTAAAGATGTTAGCGCACTTCCGGATGGTCGCCTGGCGAAAGAACCACTGGCGGATGGGGTTTCTCCTCGTCAAGGTAAAGATACGCTTGGCCCAACCGCTGCGGCGAACTCTGTTGCAAAACTTGACCACTTTATTGCTTCCAACGGTACGCTTTACAACCAGAAATTCCTGCCGTCATCACTCGCCGGGGAAAATGGCTTACGGCACTTCAGCGGCCTGGTAAGAAACTACTTCGACAAGAAAGGGATGCACGTTCAGTTTAACGTCATTGACCGCAACCTCTTGATTGAAGCGCAGAAAAACCCGCAACAGTACCAGGATTTAGTGGTACGTGTAGCCGGGTATAGCGCACAGTGGGTGGTGCTGGCGAAGGAAGTTCAGGATGACATCATTAGCCGTACTGAACAGCAGTTGTAATTAATAGCGTCACTACATAGGCCATGTTTTTTTACATGGCCTATATATAAAATTCATACACCGCATAAGTCATTTTCTGCGGTGATTGCGAGCGAAGCTATGAATAAAGTCGATTACGAAATGGAAGGCGTGCTATTTAATATTCAGCGCTATTCTTTACATGACGGCCCGGGTATTCGCACTATTCCTTTTTTTAAAGGGTGCCCATTATCTTGTAAATGGTGTAGTAATCCAGAATCACAACGTCCGCAGCCTGAATTAATCTTTAAAAAGAACGACTGTATTCGCTGTGGTAAATGTGTGGATGTTTGCCCGCAGCGTGCTTTATCAGTCACTAATCCGTATTTTATTGATCGCTCCGCCTGTATTCAGTGTGGGAAATGTACTGAAGTCTGCCCGACGCAAGCACTGGAAATGAAAGGTAAACGCATGACGGTTGCCGATGTCATGCGTGAATTACAAAAAGAGGAAAACCTCTATCGTCGGTCAGGCGGTGGCATTACGCTATCGGGAGGTGAACCTCTGGCCCAGCCTGAGTTTACTCGTGAATTACTGAAAGCATGCAAAGAAAAGGGCTGGCATACCGCGATTGAAACCACGGGCTTCACTACACCGGAGGTGATTGATCAGGTATTCCCGTATATCGACTTGGCGTTGGCTGACATCAAAGCGATTAATCCCGCAGTGCATCTGGACAATACCGGCGTAGATAACCGCCGTATTCTGGAGAATCTCATCAGGATTTCTTTCCTCACCAAGGTCATCGTTCGTATTCCGGTTATTCCGGGCGTTAACGACAACCCAGAAGAGATTCGTAGTATTGGGGAATTTGCCCGATTAATGCTGAACGTCGACACGATTCATTTATTGCCTTATCACACATATGGTGAAAATAAATATAGCCTTGTGGGGCGTATTTACCCGATGGGTGATACTCAGGGAATGACTGAAAATAAAATGACCCTATTAAAAAATGAAATTGAGTCATTGGGCTTTAAATGTCAGGTTGGCGGATAATTTTAATAAATAGACACTTTATCAATCACAAGTATCACAATAATCACAAGCAGGGTAACCCTATGAACGACACACTCAGAGCGCAATGTACTGCTGAATTTCTCGGTACAGGATTGTTTATGTTTTTTGGTATCAGCTGTCTGGCGGCAGTAAAAGTCGCTGGCGCAAGTTTTGGTTTGTGGGAAATTTGTATTGTTTGGGGG
>DATERH010000087.1:0-10541 GCA_035271785.1 Buttiauxella sp. | reverse complement strand
GATGCCAATAATTACCCACGATCCTGGTTATTCATTTTAGCTTTCAGTGCCGCCAGTTGTTCGCTGATTTCGTCGTCGGCTTTCAGTTCGGCAAACTGTGAATCGAGGCTTTTCTGTTTGCCAAAACTGTGGCTTTCCGCTTCGGATTCCATCTGATCTATCCGACGCTCGAAGGATTCAAAACGAGCCATCGCTTCGTCGATTTTCCCGCTGTCTAACTGGCGACGGACATCGCGTGAAGAAGATGCCGCCTGATGACGCAGTGTCAGTGCCTGTTGGCGCGCGCGGGTTTCGCTGAGTTTGTTCTCAAGCTCACCGATCTCTTTTTTCATGCGCGTCAGGGTTTCATCGACATGCACCATTTCATCTTCAAGGGTGGCGATCATGTCGGTCATTTTTTGTTTTTCAATTAACGCAGCACGCGCCAGATCTTCTTTATCTTTACGCAGTGCCAGCTCCGCTTTTTCCTGCCATTCAGCTTGCTGCGCGCTCGCTTGTTCTACACGGCGGGAAAGTTGTTTCTTTTCAGCTAATGCGCGTGCCGAGGTGGATCGCACTTCAACCAACGTGTCTTCCATTTCCTGAATCATCAAGCGCACCAGCTTCTGTGGGTCTTCCGCTTTCTCAAGCAGCGAATTGATGTTGGCATTCACGATGTCGGCAAAACGAGAAAAAATACCCATAATTCAATCCTCTTTAGTCATTATTTCAGGTGCCTGGCACCCTGCACGGCTTGAATATTGCAACGGGTGTGCCAAGTTTTTATTTTGTTGATTTTAAACAGAATAACTAAATTTGACTCACCGCACACAACAGTTATAGTGGTTAAAATCACTAACTATTGGTTAATTTAATCATGGCAGATAGCAAAGATAACCTGATTGGCGAAGCAAACAGTTTTCTTGAGGTGCTGGAGCAAGTTTCCCGTCTGGCGCCACTGGAAAAGCCCGTGTTAGTGATTGGCGAGCGCGGTACGGGTAAAGAGCTGATTGCTAACCGCCTGCACTTCTTGTCGCGCCGTTGGCAAGGGCCGTTTATTTCACTTAACTGCGCGGCCCTCAACGATAATTTGTTGGATTCTGAGCTTTTTGGGCATGAAGCGGGTGCCTTTACCGGTGCGCAAAAACGCCACCCGGGCCGTTTTGAACGAGCTGATGGCGGCACGCTGTTTCTGGATGAACTGGCGACCGCACCGATGATGGTGCAGGAAAAGCTGCTGCGCGTGGTGGAGTATGGCGAGCTCGAGCGTGTAGGCGGTAGCCAGCCGTTACAAGTCAATGTGCGCCTGGTTTGTGCGACCAACGCTGACCTGCCACAACTTGCCGAAGAAGGTAAATTCCGCGCCGATTTGCTCGACCGACTGGCATTTGATGTGGTCAAACTCCCACCGTTACGTGAACGCCAGCCCGATATCATGTTGATGGCCGAGCACTTTGCAATTCAAATGTGCCGTGAGTTACAACTCCCTCTGTTCCCGGGATTCACTGAGCAAGCACAGTTAACGCTGCTTAATTACGGCTGGCCTGGCAATATTCGTGAGTTGAAAAATGTGGTGGAACGTTCTGTTTATCGCCACAGCAACAGCGATGAACCTGTTGATGACGTCATTCTTGACCCATTTGCACGGCAATCCGCCCCATCTGAACGACCTGCTGAAAACCAGTTACCTTTGCTGATGGATTTACCGATGGATTTACGCGCATGGCAAACCCAACAAGAGAAAGCGCTGGTGGAACAAAGTCTTAAAGTTGCGAGATTTAATCAGCGTAAAGCCGCTGAATTGCTCGGGCTGACTTATCATCAACTACGTGCTTTGCTTAAAAAGCATCAGGTTGTGCAACCTGGCTCCTGATAAATATAAGTGAACGTACTGATAAAGGTCGGGAGTCACACCACTGAAGGCCACAAACGCTGTAAAAAACAGCATCCTCTGGTCTTTTTTGCAGGCATTGTTTATAAAAAAAGCAAAATAGCCTGACATATTTTGGGAAGCCCTCAAGAGTACGATACACTTTGGCTATCACCCGTGAAAACTCAAAAACTTATGCGCGCAATTGTATCTTCCCTGTTACTGGCAGTTAGCTGCCTGAGTGGCGTAGCTTTTGCTGCACCACCAACGGCATCACCGGTCCAAAAGCCAGCGGATATCCGTAACAGCGGATTTGTTTATTGTGTCAGCGGTCAGGTCAATACCTTTAATCCGCAGATGGCGAGCGGGGGTTTGACTGTAGACACCCTTGCCGCACAGTTATATGACCGGTTATTGGACGTTGATCCTTATACCTACCGGCTTATGCCAGAATTGGCGGAAAGCTGGGAAGTGCTCGATAACGGTGCCACTTATCGTTTCCATTTACGCCCAAACGTTCAGTTCCAGACCACGCCGTGGTTTAAACCTACGCGCGCACTCAATGCTGATGATGTGGTGTTTAGTTTCCAGCGTGTTTTTAACCGTGACCACCCGTGGCACAACGTCAACGGGGGGAATTACCCTTATTTTGACAGCCTTCAGTTCCCTGACTCAGTAAAAAGTATCCGTAAGCTGGACAATAATACTATTGAGTTTCGCCTTAAGAAACCCGATGCGTCTTTCCTGTGGCATATGGCGACGCATTACGCCTCTGTCATGTCAGCGGAATACGCCGCAAAACTGACCATATCTGATCGAAAAGAGATGATGGATCGCGAACCGGTTGGCACAGGTCCATTCCAGATTAGCGAATACCGTTCCGGGCAATATATTCGCCTCGCACGCCACCCTAAGTTCTGGCGCGGGGTACCGTTAATGCCGCAAGTGGTGTTGGATTTGGGCTCTGGCGGTACCGGTCGTTTATCGAAACTGATTACCGGCGAATGCGATGTGCTCGCCTATCCTGCCGCCAGTCAGTTGACGATACTGCGTGATGACCCACGTTTACGTCTGACTTTGCGTCCAGGTATGAACATTGCTTATCTGGCTTTCAATACCAATAAAGCACCTTTAAATGATCCGGCTGTGCGCCATGCGTTGGCGCTGGCAATTAACAATCAGCGCCTGATGCAGTCGATTTACTACGGCACGGCTGAAACTGCCGCCTCTATTTTGCCCCGTGCATCATGGGCCTATGACAGCGACTCAGAAATCACTGAGTACAATCCCGCCAAAGCCCGTGAGCAATTAAAAGCCATGGGGCTCAATAACCTGGAATTGCGCTTGTGGGTGCCAACCAGTTCGCAGGCATGGAACCCAAGTCCGTTGAAAACGGCTGAGCTTATCCAGGCTGATATGGCGCAAATTGGTGTAAAGGTGATTATCGTGCCGGTGGAAGGCCGCTTCCAGGAAGCGCGTTTGATGGACATGAGCCACGATCTCACCCTTGCGGGTTGGGCGACTGACAGTAACGATCCGGATAGCTTCTTCCGCCCAATGTTAAGTTGCGCGGCTATTCGTTCGCAGACCAACTATGCTCGCTGGTGTGACCCTGAATTTGATGAAGTGCTACAAAAAGCGTTGTCTTCTCAACAACTGGCGTCACGTATCGAGGCTTATCGTGAAGCGCAGGATATTCTGGCAAAACAATTGCCGGTGCTGCCGCTGGCATCATCGCTGCGTCTGCAAGCCTATCGCTACGACATTAAAGGGTTGGTGCTAAGTCCATTTGGTAACGCATCGTTTGCGGGGGTTTCCCGTGAAAATGTTGAGGTGAAAAAACCATGATCATCTATACCTTGCGCCGCCTGCTGTTACTGCTAGTGACGTTGTTTTTTCTGACCTTTATTGGCTTTAGCCTCAATTACTTCACTCCGCACGCACCGTTGCAAGGTGCATCGCTGTGGAACGCATGGGTGTTCTGGTTTGAAAGTATTCTGCACTGGGATTTCGGTGTATCGAGTATTAATGGCCAATCGATAAACGAACAGTTGAGTATGGTTTTCCCGGCCACCATGGAACTGTGTTTATTGGCCTTTGGTCTGGCACTGCTAATCGGTATTCCTGTGGGAATGCTGGCAGGTGTCATGCATAACAAATGGCAGGATAGGCTTATCAGTGCTCTGGCGCTGATCGGTTTTTCGATTCCGGTGTTCTGGTTTGCGCTATTACTGACGATGTTTTTCTCACTGACATTAGGCTGGTTGCCCGTTTCAGGACGTTTCGATTTGCTCTATGAGGTGAAGTCTGTAACCGGTTTTGCTTTGATTGACGCTTGGCTATCGGACTCACCGTATCGCGACGAGATGATTATCAGTGCCATACGCCACATGATTTTACCGGTCGCAGCACTGGCCGTCGCCCCCACTACCGAAGTGATTCGTCTCATGCGTATCAGCACCATTGACGTGTTTGACCAAAATTACATTAAAGCCGCGGCGACTCGTGGATTATCGCGACTCACAATTCTGCATCGCCACGTGTTACACAATGCGCTTCCGCCTGTTATCCCACGCCTGGGTTTGCAGTTTTCAACCATGTTAACGCTGGCGATGATCACCGAAGTTGTGTTCAGTTGGCCAGGTCTTGGACGCTGGCTGATTAATGCCATTCGTCAACAAGACTACACTGCGATCTCTGCGGGTGTAATGGTCATAGGTTCATTGGTTATCATCGTGAATGTGATCTCCGATATTTTGGGTGCTATGGCTAACCCACTGACACATAAGGAATGGTATGCCTTACGATAGCGTCTATCGCGAGAAGCGACCGCCGAGTACGCTACGACTGACCTGGCGAAAATTTTACGGCGACACCACGGCAATGATTGGCCTGTATGGTTGTGGGGCATTGGTGTTGCTGTGTGTCTTTGGCAGCGTTTTTGCACCTTATGGTATCAACCAGCAATTCCTTGGCTATCAGTTGTTACCGCCATCCTGGTCGCGCTATGGTGATGTTTCGTTCTTCCTGGGAACCGATGATCTTGGACGCGACGTATTAAGTCGTCTGTTAAGTGGGGCCGCTCCCACCGTGGGCGGCGCGTTTGTGGTGACATTGGCTGCTGTCGTTTTCGGCATTCTTCTGGGTGTCCTTGCAGGTGCCACACACGGTCTGCGCTCGGCGGTACTTAATCATATTCTCGATACCTTGTTGTCGATTCCTTCCCTGCTGCTGGCAATCATCGTGGTGGCGTTTGTCGGTCCACATTTGGTTCATGCCATGTTTGCGGTATGGCTGGCGCTGTTGCCGCGTATGGTGCGTTCGGTTTATAGCGCCGTGCATGACGAACTAGAAAAAGATTACGTGGTCGCCGCTCGTCTGGATGGCGCTTCAACGCTCAATATTCTGTGGTTTGCTGTGATGCCAAATACCGCCGCCATTCTGATAACAGAAATCACCCGCGCACTGTCGATGGCAATTCTCGATATTGCTGCATTAGGTTTTCTCGATTTGGGAGCCCAGCTTCCTTCACCTGAATGGGGTGCTATGTTGGGTGATGCACTGGAGTTGATTTATGTCGCGCCCTGGACCGTGATGCTGCCTGGCGGAGCTATAATGATCAGTGTATTACTGGTCAATCTGCTGGGCGACGGATTACGCCGCGCAATTAATGCGGGGGTGCAATAATGCCATTACTTGATATCCGAAATCTGACCATCGAAGTAAGAACTTCTGAAGGTTGGGTCAAAGCCGTTGACCGAGTCAGCATGACCTTGAATGAAGGGGAAATCCGTGGTTTGGTGGGTGAGTCTGGTTCAGGTAAAAGCCTGATTGCGAAAGCCATTTGTGGTGTCACAAAAGACAATTGGCGCGTCACTGCAGACCGTATGCGTTTTGATGACATCGACTTGTTACGCCTGAGCGGGCGTGAGCGCCGACGATTGGTTGGTCATAACGTTTCGATGATCTTCCAGGAACCGCAATCTTGTCTTGATCCGTCAGAACGCGTGGGTCGCCAACTGATGCAAAACATCCCTCGTTGGACCTATAAAGGCCGCTTTTGGAAACGCTTTGGCTGGCGCAAACGTCGCGCTATTGAGTTGTTGCACCGCGTCGGGATTAAAGATCATAAAGATGCCATGCGCAGCTATCCGTATGAACTGACGGACGGTGAATGCCAGAAGGTGATGATCGCCATTGCGCTGGCAAACCAGCCGCGTTTGTTGATTGCCGATGAGCCGACAAACGCCATGGAGCCCACTACGCAATTGCAGATTTTCAAATTGCTGACGCGCCTGAATCAATACAACAATACGACGATATTGCTGATCAGCCACGACTTACAAATGCTGAGCCAGTGGGCGGATAAAATTAACGTCATGTACTGTGGGCAAACGGTAGAAAGCGCACCCAGTGAAGAACTGATTGCTACACCTCATCATCCTTACACTCAGGCGCTTATCCGTGCCATTCCTGACTTTGGTCGTTCAATGCCGCATAAAAGCCGCCTGAATACTATGCCTGGTGGCATTCCTTTACTGGAACAATTACCGATGGGCTGCCGACTGGGACCACGTTGCCCTTATGCGCAACGCGAATGTATCGAAACACCGCGCCTGACTGGGGCAAAAACACATCTTTATGCCTGCCACTTCCCGCTGAATATGGAGAGTCAGTAATGGTCGAAACGCTGCTCGAAGTACGTAATTTAAGTAAAACGTTTCGTTACCGAACTGGCCTGTTTCGTCGTCAGCATGTTGACGCGGTAAAACCGTTGAGTTTCACCTTACGTGAAAAACAAACACTGGCGATCATTGGTGAGAACGGTTCAGGTAAATCCACGTTGGCAAAAATGCTTGCCGGGATGGTGGAGCCAACCACGGGCGAAGTGGTCATTGATGACCATTTGCTGCAATACGGTGACTATACCTACCGTAGCCAGCATATTCGCATGATTTTCCAGGATCCGAGCACTTCGCTGAATCCTCGCCAACGCATTTCACAGATCCTGGATTTTCCGCTGCGTTTGAACACTGACCTTGAGCCGGAAGCGCGGCAGAAGCAGATTATCGAGACGCTCAGAATGGTGGGGTTGCTTCCCGATCACGCCAGTTATTACCCGCACATGCTTGCCCCTGGGCAAAAACAGCGTTTGGGTCTGGCCCGAGCATTAATACTGCGTCCAAAAGTCATTATTGCCGATGAAGCACTCGCGTCTCTTGATATGTCGATGCGTTCTCAGTTGATTAACCTGATGTTAGAACTGCAAGAAAAACAGGGTATTGCCTATATTTATGTGACTCAGCACATTGGCATGATGAAACACATCAGCGACCAGGTATTGGTGTTACATCAGGGCGAAGTGGTGGAACGCGGTAGCACTGCCGATGTTCTCGCCTCCCCGCTCCACGACTTGACCAAACGCCTGATTTCCAGCCATTTTGGCGAGCCACTCAAGGCTGATGCGTGGCGCAAAGATCGGTAATTGTTACTGCCATCTGACATTTTGCTTATCCGACGGAAAAGGCTGTATTGCAGGGAAGATAGAACTATCCTCCCTGCAAATTTTATGACTTAGCCTCAACATAGCGCGCAAAATTATCCAGAATCGCCTGCCAGCCGCCCCTTTGGTGCTCAAGGGGGTATTGGTCCTCAGGATCGAACTCCAGACGCACGTCAACGCCCTCATCAACTGGCGAAAACTCGACCTTCGCTTCACGATCGCCAAACTTATATTCGATTAATTCATGCGGCACGATGCGGGTGTAAACGCCTTCAAAATCAAACCCCATACTGCCGTCTTTGGCTTCCATCCGAAATGAAAATGGTCCTCCTTCACGAAAATCTACTGCTGCTGTCGGCGTGTGCCAATCCGGGGATGCAGTATTCCACTGCTTAATGGCTTCAGGATCGATATAAGCTTGCCAAACCTTCTCAACGGGCGCATCTACCCGTGTTTCGATATTAATCTTCATCATTAATCTCCACCTGCGGTGACCAGAAGACAAAAATTTTCCCCTAAAGGGTAGTACGAAATTCATGGTATGGCTGTTCCGACCTCTGGCGACGTGATAACCAGTCAGTCAGTGTCGTAAAAATAAGGTGACACAACAGGTGCCGAGTGGGATATAATTTCACTTTCGTGTTGAAAAATTGTGACTAATCAATTGTAACTTAGTGATTTTAAAGTCATAAAATTAGCAGAAACTATAAGGATTCAAAGCTATGGGTTTTCTTACCGGTAAGCGCATTCTGATCACTGGCGTCGCCAGTAAACTCTCTATTGCCTACGGTATCGCACAGGCGATGCACCGTGAAGGTGCTGAACTGGCTTTCACTTACCAGAATGAAAAACTGAAAGGCCGTGTTGAAGGCTTCGCAGCTGATCTGGGTTCAAGCCTGGTACTGCCGTGTGACGTGGCTGAAGATGCGAGCATCGATGCAATGTTTGCTGAGCTGGCTAAAACCTGGCCGAAGTTTGACGGTTTCGTTCACTCTATCGGTTTCGCACCAGGCGACCAGTTGGATGGCGACTACGTGAATGCGGTTACCCGTGAAGGCTTCAAAATTGCTCATGACATCAGCTCTTACAGCTTTGTCGCAATGGCTAAAGTTTGCCGCGAAATGCTCAATCCAGGTTCTGCTCTGCTGACTCTGTCTTACCTGGGTGCTGAGCGCGCAATCCCTAACTACAACGTTATGGGTCTCGCTAAAGCCTCTCTGGAAGCGAATGTGCGCTACATGGCAAATGCTATGGGTCCAGAAGGTGTGCGTGTTAACGCCATTTCTGCGGGTCCAATCCGTACTTTGGCAGCATCAGGTATTAAAGATTTCCGTAAAATGCTGGCACATTGCGAAGCCGTTACCCCGATCCGTCGTACTGTGACCATCGAAGATGTAGGTAACTCCGCCGCGTTCCTGTGTTCAGACTTGTCTGCCGGTGTTTCCGGTGAAGTTCTGCACGTTGACGGTGGTTTTAGTATCGCTGCAATGAACGAACTGGAACTGAAAGACTAATTCGGTTCTTTACGGGGTGGGCATCCGCCTGCCCCGCTCTCCCATACATCACTGCCTTTCATTCCCCCCTCTGCACAACTATTTTTTCCTTAGTTATACCTTTCCGATATTTATTATCACCGATCATTCTTTTGTCGACTCACGCGCTTACGCCAGGATAAAGCAGCGAATCAAGCCGTCAGGTGTTTTATCCGGGCTTGTATACCCAAAATAATTCGAATTGCGGGCTGGTGGCAAGCGAGCGAGCCCCGATGAGCTTAGTAAACTAAGTGATTCGGGTGAGTAAACGCAGTCAACGCACATGCAACTTGACGTATGAAGGGTATAAACTCTTTGACCAAGGAACATCCATGGAACAACGCCGAATCTCTGGCAAAGGCCACTGGTATCATGAAACTCAGTCCAGCCGCAGCGACGCTGTATTACCATTAGTTCCCGAGGCCGCTTACCTCGAAGACCGATTTTTGCTGGACTTAGAATTGAGTGCCGAACAACAGGCAAGCGAAGCAGCCTGGCTTTCTGTGGCCCGCGACGCCGCACAATGTTTGTTGCCTGAAAATAGCCCTGTCACCCGCTTACATACGCTGAGTAGTTATGACAGGTTGAGTACCGCGCTGACGGTCGCGCAAGTGTTTGGCGTTCAGCGACTGTGCAACCATTACGCGGCCCGCCTTGCCCCACAACCCGGGCCGGACTCCTCCCGCGAAAGCAATCGCCGCCTGACGCAAATTACCCAGTACGCTCGCCAATTAGCCAGCCAGCCAACCTTGATTGATGATAATTCTCGCCAACAGCTTGATGAAGTCGCTCTCTCGGTAAATGACATGGTGACATTTAACCAGTTGATCGGGTTTATCGGCTTTCAGGCGCGCGTGATTGCCATCTTCCAGGCGCTCCAGGGTCTACCCGCTCGCTGGCTTCCAGGACTTGATACCCAACAAGATGCCAGCGCGGAGTTGTTCCTTGAGGGTAATAAATTGTGGCAACCGGGTTTACCGCCTGTCGAGCTACGCTACGCCAACACTCAGCAACTGGACGTTGTTAACCAGAGTCTGTCACAAAACGTTCTTAACACGATAAGCTGGCTACTTGCGCACGATGCACAACCGCTTTCTGTACTGAGTCAGCTTATCAGCCTGTTACTCCCGCCCAATAATGGAAAAATCAGTGACGATCTCGTGCTGGTGAGCCTGCTGACGGCACGTATAAACGGGAGTGTCAGTTGTTTTAGCGATGCTGCCGCGAGCTGGCGTGGGGAAAGTGGTTTACCTGAGGCAATGCGCAATGGTGAACGCGCATTACAGGCATGGAGCCACAATCATCCTAATGAACGCGCGATTATTCAGGCCGTGCGCGTATTAACGCGCGCACCAGGCAGTTTCAGCGCCTCACAGCTTCAACCCTTATTCGAACAGGGTTTTAGCAAAGATGATGTGTTGCGATTACTGGTAAGTTCAGCGCTATACGACTGGTTGAACCGGCTAAAAATCGGGTTGGGAAATGCCAGCTAAGCACTGTGTAACCCATCTTTTTACGCTAATCATCACTTGCTGCAAAGGGTGGTTTCGCGTAAAACTGTCAGCCGCTCTTTTGGCCACGAAAACTAAAAAACATGTTCCAGGATAATCCGCTGCTCGCGCAGCTTAAACAGCAACTGCACTCCCAAACACCACGC
>DATERH010000086.1:0-9155 GCA_035271785.1 Buttiauxella sp. | reverse complement strand
CCTTCGGTAATAATTTCAGTGATATCAACCCGTTCACCGATCCGCACTTCGCTCACTCGATCAAATTTGCTCTTGTCGATCAACAATAACGACTGGGCTGAACGCTTAAGCAGCATGGTTTTATATTCGGCATTCCAGCTGCGCGTGTCCCATAGCGTCCCGTTGCTATCGACCCCTTCACAGGAAAACATAAACAGATCGATCTCCAACGATTTGAGGTGTACTGCAAGCGGGGCTTTGATATAGCAGGCATCTTTGCGTTGCAGCACCCCACCAGTACTGATGAGCTGAATATGCTCGCGCTTCGCAAGTTCATGGCAAATACGTTCGCTGTTGGTAAAAATGGTAAGTGGAATATCGGGGAGCAACCGAGCCAGATACCAGCAGGTTGAGCTGGCATCCAGAGCAATCACCATTCCCGGCACAATCCAGGCGAGCGCACGGTGGGCGATATCCGCTTTACTATTGAGATGGCTTCTCAGGCGCGCAGTAAACGGGTCACCGCTTTCATCTGCCCCCCGATTAATGCGCTTCGCCCGTCCATGTTGGCGAACAATTTTACCCTGCTTTTGTAGCATGCGCAGATCGCGCCGTACCGTTTCCTGGCTCACGTCTAACAATTGAGCCAGTTGCTGTGTCGTCAGGTCGTTGTACTGTTCGACAAGTTGAACCAGTTCCTGATGGCGTTCGACTTTCATGATTGAGTCCCCCGGCAATGCCAGGATATTAGGATGTGACGCTCTTGGTTAACAAGATGTTACCTCGCTTCGCTCGCTCCCCTGTGATGACGATCGCAGAAGTCTACGGGTAGGGAGTATAAAAAAACGGCCTGCTAGTTTGACTAGCAGGCCGCTCTAAATGTAGTTGATGGATAAAATTAAAGCTTATTGGGTCTTCGTGACTTCTTGCCCAACCAGACCAATCTTCAAATACCCTGCCTGATGCAGAGTATCCATCACGTTCATCATCGTTTCGTAATCAACCGATTTGTCGGCACGGAAGAAAATCGTGGTGTCTTTCTTGCCTTCTGTCGCTGCCATCAGAGTGTTAATCATGTTCTCTTTGGTCACTGCATCGTTACCAATAAACATGGTTTTGTCAGCTTTGACAGAAAGATAAACTGGTTTTTCCGGGCGCGGCTGTGGCTGGCTTGAAGACGCAGGAAGGTTAACCTTCACATCAACCGTCGCAAGCGGGGCTGCCACCATGAAGATAATCAGCAGTACCAACATGACATCGATAAACGGTGTCACGTTGATTTCATGCATTTCACCGTTATCGTCGAGATTTTCGTTAAGACGTAAAGCCATGGGATCAACCTACACGCAGTTTCTGAGCCGTACGTACCGGACGAGCTTGAGAACTGGCTTCTAAATCCAGGTCACGGCTTTGGAGCAGTAGAACCTGAGCAGCAACGTCACCCAGAGAAGCTTTGTGACCGCCAATCATGCGAGCAAACACGTTGTAGATAACAACCGCAGGAATGGCTGCAATCAGGCCGATAGCCGTTGCCAACAGTGCTTCGGCGATACCCGGCGCCACAACAGCAAGGTTAGTGGTCTGCGATTGCGCAATACCAATAAAGCTGTTCATGATGCCCCAGACGGTGCCAAACAGACCGACAAACGGGGAAATCGCACCGATGGTCGCAAGAAAGCCATTACCGCGCCCCATGTGACGACCCACTGCCGCAACGCGACGCTCAAGACGGAAACCGGTACGCTCTTTAATACCTTCGTTATCTTCGCAGCCTGTGGAAAGCTCAAGCTCATTCTGCGCTTCATTGATAAGCATCGTGCTCAGGCTTTTCGCATCAAATGCTTCAGCCATTTCACTGGCTTCGTCCAGAGAGCGGGCATTAGCAAGTTGTTGTTGCTCACGCTTCAGGCGGCGCTTTTGCGACATCAGCTCAACACTTTTGCTAAAGAAGATTGCCCAAGTGACGACAGAGGCCAGAATCAGGCCGATCATCACAATTTTTACCACGATGTCAGCATGCTGATACATGCCCAAGACAGAGAGGTCTGTCTGCATCAAATTATTCGTCACTCTTACTCTCCACCACGAAATAATACAAAAACTGTGCGCAATAATATCAAAATGACATCGAATTGATAGTAGTTCTCATTAGTATTTAAAGAGTGCCTTAAATTGTCCATGGATTCCTTGCGCTTACGCAGCAAAAGCATGATAAGTTAGATTTGGACATCCAGATGGGTAAATGGGGTAAAGTGAACATGACTGAAAAGCACATTGAAACGGCGCTGGTTAATGCTGGGCGCGATAAGAAATTCACCCAAGGCTCGGTTAACAGCGTCATTCAACGCGCTTCGTCATTGGTTTTTGAAACTGTCGAAGCCAAGAAGCAAGCGACCGCCAACCGCGCGAAAGGCGAGCTGTTTTATGGCCGCCGTGGCACCCTCACCCATTTCTCGTTACAAGAAGCCATGTGTGAACTGGAAGGTGGCGCGGGTTGCGCTCTTTATCCTTGTGGTGCCGCAGCCGTTGCCAATGCGATTTTGGCATTCGTCGGGCATGGCGATAATGTGCTGATGACTGGCAGTGCTTATGAACCAAGCCAGGATTTCTGTACCAAGATCCTCGCAAAACTCGGCGTCACCACCACCTGGTTTGACCCAATGATTGGCGCAGGTATTGCTGAACTTGTGCAACCCAATACTAAAGTTGTATTTCTGGAATCACCTGGCTCCATCACAATGGAAGTACATGACGTTCCAGCCATTGTTAAGGCAGTACGCAGCGTCGCCCCTGATGCCATCATCATGATCGACAACACCTGGTCGGCGGGTATTTTGTTTAAAGCACTGGATTTCGGCATTGATATTTCGATTCAGGCAGGCACCAAATACCTGATTGGTCATTCGGATGCGATGGTCGGGACAGCGGTGTCGAACGCCCGTTGCTGGGATCAATTGCGTGAGAACTCGTACCTGATGGGGCAAATGTTGGATGCGGATACCGCTTACATGACCAGCCGTGGTTTACGCACGTTAGGCGTGCGTCTGCGTCAACATCATGAAAGCAGCCTGAAAGTTGCCGAATGGCTGGCACAACATCCGCAGGTTGAACGCGTCAATCACCCTGCACTCCCCGGCAGTAAAGGCCATGAGTTTTGGAAACGAGACTTTACAGGTAGCAGCGGCTTGTTCTCATTTGTGCTTAAGAAGCGCTTAAATAATGATCAGTACCAGCATTACCTGGACCATTTTCGCTATTTTAGTATGGCCTATTCCTGGGGTGGCTTTGAGTCACTTATCCTTGCCAACCAGCCGGAAGAACTGGCTGAGATTCGCCCTGCTGGGGGAATTGACTTCTCCGGTACGTTAGTTCGCGTTCATATTGGTCTGGAGAATGTCGACGATCTGATTGCCGATCTCGATGAAGGTTTCCAGCGTATTACCTGAATTTGCCAGATGTGGATGCCTGAAAGGACAGTTTTTCTAAATTCATGATGATTAGTTGAGCCTGTGATCAAGGTGTCACAGGCCATTTAGCGTTACACTATGCTCTCAAAAAAGGCACACCACTTAAATTAAGGTGTACCTAATCTAACAACTATAGAATTAGACGCGCCTAATAAAGCGGTTCCACAGGATTTGCCATGGCTGTTATACATAATATCGTTCAGGCGCTTTGGCAACATGACTTTGCTGCACTCGCGGACCCTCATGTTGTTGGAGTGGTTTATTGCGTCATGTTTGCAACGCTGTTTCTCGAAAATGGATTACTGCCAGCTTCTTTTTTACCGGGCGACAGTCTGCTATTACTCGCGGGCGCGTTAGTGGCAAAAGGGGTCATGAGTTTTATCCCTACAGTACTTATTCTCACGACAGCAGCAAGTCTAGGTTGCTGGTTAAGCTATGCTCAAGGTCGCTGGCTCGGTAATACCAAAACAGTAAAAAGTTGGTTGCAACAATTGCCGCCGCAATATCACCAGCGAGCGACGCATATGTTTGACCGACACGGGTTATTCGCATTGCTGGCTGGGCGTTTTTTAGCATTTGTCCGCACACTTCTGCCAACCATGGCGGGTATTTCAGGCCTAAGTAATCGTCGCTTCCAGGTGTTTAACTGGTTAAGTGGGGTGTTATGGGTGGGGAGTGTGGCCAGTCTGGGTTATGCCTTGAGTATGATTCCGTTTGTGAAACGCCACGAAGATCAGGTCATGACTTGCCTGATGGTGCTGCCAATGGTGCTTCTGGTGGCAGGCTTACTCGGAACGTTGTTTGTTGTCATCAAGAAAAGATTTACCCCCGCATAAAATTTTACCGGGTGGATAACGTGAAATTATCCACCCTGTTAATTCCGTTAAATCACCCGCATCCGCGCGGCATCTTCCCCAGGTGTTACGCCAAAGTAACGCTTAAACTCACGGCTAAACTGCGACGCACTTTCATACCCGACTCGGATGGCCGCGGTGCTGGCTTTAATCCCATCGTGCAAAATCAGCATCCGCGCTTTATGCAAACGGTAGCTCTTGAGATATTGCAGCGGCGAGGTGCTAGTCACCGACTTAAAGTTGTGGTGAAACGCCGAGACACTCATGTTCGCTTCTGCGGCGAGTTGGTCTACAGACAGGTTTTCTGTGTACTGCGTTTCGATGCGCCTGAGCACGCGGCTTATCAGGCTGAAATGTGTTTGCCGGCTCACCAATGCTAACAGTGCGGCACCGCACGACCCTCCCAGAATGTGATAGAGGATCTCGCGGATAATTTGTTTACCTAAAATACGCGCATCGCGCGGGTTTTCCAGCACGTCCAGCAAACGCTCAGCTGCACAGAGGATCTCTTCGGATAGTTCAGCAGAGTTAATTCCCGTTGAGCTGGTTTGCGGGTGCGATAAATCATCTTCGCCAATATCCATCAGCAAGTCCTGAAGCTGTAAAATATCGATATTAATGCGTAGTCCGGCCAGCGGGACTTCAGGTGTGGCGAAGGTTTCACATTCAAAAGGTAACGGAACGGTCAGCAATAAGTATTCGTTGGCATCGTAGCGAAACACACGATCATTCAGATAACCCGTTTTATGGCCAGAAAAGAGAATAATGATCCCCGGCTCATACATGACTGGTGTACGCGCATAGGGTTTGGTGCCATACAGCAAACTAACGTTAGGTAATGTTCTTAATCCACTATTTTCTTTTTGTATCAGATAATTAATCTTATTAGTTAACTGCTGACAAATTGCTTTCCGCTTCATTTTCCTGCGCTCCGCATGGCTTTCCTAACCATATCAGTGTGCAACTATTCCTTTCATTTCTCCAGCCCACTGGAGAAATAGGCAAGATATAGGCAGGAATAAGCATTGAGAGATAACCACCTGAGGCCGACAATGGATCCCATCAAATTCGTGAAGCTTTGTCTTCAACCATTCCATACCCAAAATAATTCGAGTGGCGTCGCGGCGGCAAGAGAACAAGTCCCTATGAGCTTACATCAGTAAGTGATTCGGGCGGTGAACGCTGCCAACACAGAAGTAGCTCGAAGTATGACGGGTACAAAACGGGAAACATATAATGAACAACTTTAACCTCCATACCCCGACTCGCATCCTGTTTGGTAAAGGTGCCATTTCCGAACTGCGTGCTCAAATCCCAGCGGATGCTCGCGTACTGATTACCTACGGCGGTGGCAGCGTGAAGAAAAATGGTGTGCTGGATCAGGTTTATGCAGCACTCGAAGGTCTGGATGTTCTGGAGTTTAGTGGTATTGAACCGAACCCAACTTACGAAACGCTGATGAAAGCGGTCGAAGTGGTTCGCCAGCAGAAAGTGACTTTCCTGCTAGCGGTTGGTGGCGGCTCAGTGCTCGATGGAACTAAGTTCATTGCAGCAGCAGCTAACTACCCAGCCGATATCGACCCATGGAATATCCTGCTGACTTACGGTAACGACGTGAAAAGCGCCGTGCCCATGGGCTCTGTTCTGACTCTGCCAGCAACCGGTTCTGAATCTAACAAAGGTGCTGTCGTTTCTCGTCGCTCAACCGGTGACAAACAGGCGTTTATGTCTGAGCACGTTCAGCCTATGTTTGCTGTTCTTGATCCTGTTTACACCTACACATTGCCACCACGTCAGGTAGCAAACGGGGTTGTGGATGCGTTTGTGCATACCGTTGAGCAATACATTACTTATCCGGTGAATGCCAAGGTCCAGGACCGTTTTGCCGAAGGCATTCTGTTAACGCTGGTTGAAGATGGCCCGATTGCGTTGAAAGAGCCAGAAAACTATGACGTTCGTGCCAACGTAATGTGGGCGGCGACCATGGCGTTAAACGGCCTGATCGGGGCCGGCGTACCGCAAGATTGGGCAACGCATATGTTGGGCCATGAACTGACCGCAATGCACAGCTTGGATCACGCACAAACTCTGGCGGTGGTTCTGCCCTCTTTACTGAACGAAAAACGTAACGAGAAGCACGGCAAACTGCTGCAATACGCAGAACGCGTGTGGAATATCACCAGCGGCAGCGAAGAAGAACGTATTGATGCCGCAATCCTTGCAACTCGTAATTTCTTCGAGCAAATGGGGGCGCCAACTCGCCTTTCCGCCTATGGTCTGGATGGTAGTTCTATCCCGGCATTACTGGTGAAACTGGAAGAGAAAGGCATGACCCAATTGGGTGAGCACAAAGACATTACTTTGGATGTTAGCCGTCGTATTTACGAAGCAGCACGCTAAGTAATTTAGTCATTTGGTTCTCGTTTTTGAGTATTTGGTCCAGACTTAAACCCTAAATTATTCAAGTTGCAGGTAAGCCAACGCCCCTGCAACTTGAAATATGCGGGTTTAATCATTAAGGAGGAATACATGGCAACTCCAACTGTAATCAAGCTCCAGGATGGGAACGTGATGCCGCAATTGGGCCTCGGTGTCTGGCAAGCCAGCAACGATCAGGTCCTGATTGCAATCGATAAAGCGCTGGAAGTTGGCTATCGATCCATTGATACCGCCGCCGCGTATAAAAATGAAGACGGCGTAGGCAGTGCGCTAAAACATGCAGGTATTCCACGTGAAGAGCTGTTTATCACCACCAAACTGTGGAACGAGGATCAGCAACGTCCACGTCAGGCACTGGAGGACAGCCTCGAAAAGCTCCAACTGGATTATGTTGATCTCTATCTGATGCACTGGCCCGTACCGAGCAAAGATCATTATGTTGAAGCCTGGAAGGGTATGATTGAGCTGCAAAAACAGGGTCTGGTTAAAAGTATCGGTGTGTGTAATTTCCAGCTCAACCATCTTCAGCGTTTGATTGATGAAACGGGTATCTCACCGGTTATCAACCAGATAGAACTCCATCCATTATTGCAACAACGCCAACTTCATTCATGGAATGCCACACACAAGATCCAGACCGAATCCTGGAGCCCACTGGCTCAGGGTGGTGCAGGTGTGTTCGATAAAAAAATCATCCACGAGCTGGCTGATAAATACAGCAAAACTCCGGCGCAAATTGTGATTCGCTGGCATCTGGACAGCGGTCTGGTGGTCATCCCGAAATCGGTGACGCCAGCACGTATTGCTGAGAACTTTAACGTGTTTGATTTCCGTCTTGATAAAGACGAGTTAAGCGAGATTTCGAAGTTGGATAGCAGTAAGCGTCTGGGGCCAGACCCGGATGTCTTTGGTGGGTAAGATGGTTTGATAGTGTCGGATGGTGCTTGCGCTTATCCGACCGACTAGAGAATTGTAAGGTGGATAAACGCACGCGTCATCCACCTTTTTTATACCAATGACTTAAGCCGAGCGTTGTTTCTTAGCTGCCGGTTTCCCAGCCCCTTTCGGTGCGACTTTCGCTACTGCCGCAGGCTTTGATGCAACTTTAGGCGTGGGTTTGGTGCCCGCAGCCGTTTTCCCTGCGACTTTCGGTGCGACTTTCGCACCAGCGGCCGAAGCCGAAGCAGGAGCAGGAGCAGCACGACGCTGATGCGTCATTGCCGTATGCTTCGTCAGTGCTGGACGAGACCCACGATTGTAGCGACGCGCTTCACGCATCTCCTCAAGCGTTGGCGAAGGCACCAGACATTCACGACGGCCACCAATCAGGTGCTTTTTACCCATCTCTTCCAGTGCTTCACGAATCATTGGCCAGTTAGCTGGATCGTGATAACGCAGTAACGCTTTGTGCAGACGACGCTGGCGGTCACCTTTCGGCACCACGACATCTTCACTCTTGTAGCTAATCTTACCCAGCGGGTTTTTACCCGTGTAATACATGGTGGTGGAGTTCGCGAGCGGCGATGGGTAGAAGTTCTGCACCTGATCCAAACGGAAGCGGTTTTTCTTCAGCCACAGCGCCAGATTCACCATGTCTTCATCACGCGTACCCGGGTGTGCGGAGATGAAATATGGAATCAGGTACTGCTCTTTTCCAGCCTGTTTAGAGTAGGTATCAAACAGCTCTTTGAAGCGCTGGTAGCTGCCCATCCCCGGCTTCATCATCTTTGAAAGTGGCCCTTCTTCGGTATGCTCAGGGGCAATCTTCAGATAACCACCAACGTGATGCGTCGCCAGCTCTTTGATATAACGAGGATCTTCTACTGCGATGTCGTAACGAACACCGGAAGCGATAAGGATCTTCTTGATACCTTTTATCTCACGGGCGCGGCGATACAAGTTGATCGTCGGCTCATGGTTAGTATCCATGTGCGGGCAAATGTCCGGGTAAACGCAAGACAGACGGCGGCAAGTTTGTTCTGCACGTGGCGATTTGCAGCGCAGCATATACATGTTGGCAGTAGGGCCACCCAGATCCGAAACCACGCCGGTAAAGCCTGGAACGGTGTCGCGCATCGCTTCAATTTCGCTGATGATCGAGTCTTCTGAACGGCTCTGAATAATGCGGCCTTCGTGTTCGGTAATAGAACAGAACGAGCATCCACCAAAGCAGCCACGCATGATGTTCACCGAGAAACGAATCATCTCATAAGCAGGAATACGCGCCTTGCCATACGCAGGATGCGGTACACGCTTATAAGGCAGTGCAAACACACTGTCCATCTCTTCGGTGGAAAGCGGGATGGCTGGCGGGTTGATCCAGATGTAACGATCGCCGTGTTTTTGCATTAATGCACGAGCACAACCTGGGTTGGTTTCGTGGTGCAGAATACGTGATGCGTGTGCGTAGAGTACT
>DATERH010000085.1:0-5926 GCA_035271785.1 Buttiauxella sp. | reverse complement strand
AAAGTTTCACTGGCTGCACTCACCCTGGCTTTTGCGGTTTCTTCCCACGCCGCTGATAAGAAACTGGTCGTTGCGACCGACACCGCATTCGTTCCTTTTGAATTTAAACAAGGCGACAAATACGTCGGTTTTGATATCGATTTATGGGATGCAGTAGCAAAAGAATTAAAACTGGATTACACCCTCAAGCCTATGGATTTCAGCGGCATCATTCCTGCGCTGCAAACTAAAAATATCGACCTGGCACTGGCGGGTATTACCATTACTGAAGAACGTAAAAAAGCGATCGAATTCTCTGACGGTTATTACAAAAGCGGTCTGCTGCTGATGGTTAAAGCAGATAACGACACCGTTAAAAGCGTAAAAGATCTCGACGGCAAAGTGGTTGCAGTGAAGAGCGGCACGGGTTCTGTTGATTACGCGAAAGCCAACATCAAAACTAAAGACCTGCGCCAGTTCCCTAACATCGATAACGCATACATGGAACTGGGCACTAACCGTGCTGACGCGGTACTGCACGACACGCCAAACATTCTCTATTTCATCAAGACGGCAGGCCAGGGCAAATTCAAAGCTGTGGGCGAGTCTCTGGAAGCACAGCAATACGGCATCGCCTTCCCTAAAGGCAGCGATGATCTGCGTACCAAAGTTAACGGCGCGCTGAAAACGTTGAAAGAGAACGGTAAGTACAACGAAATCTACAAAAAATGGTTCGGTAGTGAGCCAAAATAATAAATCTATGCCCATTAGCATTCGAGTTGCAGCCAACACCCCTGCAGCGTGAAGGATGATAGGTATAAATGATGTTGCAAGACCCAGGGGCGACATTCGCCCCTGATATTTTTGAGCCACGATATAACAACCCAAATAATTCGAGTTGCATCGCGGCGGCAAAAGAGCGAGTCCCGTTGAGCTTACATATGTAAGTGATGACTCGGCCCATCCATGGGCCTCACCCCTTCAGGCCGCTGTTTACAGCGTTCAAATCTGCTCCTTGCAGATTTGTCGGGGGGCGATTGCTGCCAACAAAGAAGCAGCTTGAAGTATGAAGGGTTAACAATAGGAATGAATCATGGAGTTCGACTGGAGTGCCATTTGGCCTGCAATCCCGCTTTTGATTGAAGGCGCCAAAATGACGTTGCTGATTTCGGTCATCGGGTTATTTGGTGGTCTGATAATCGGTTTGGTGGCCGGTTTCGCCCGTACTTACGGCGGCTGGATTGCCAACCACATCGCATTAGCTTTCATTGAAATCATCCGCGGTACGCCTATTGTCGTACAGGTGATGTTCATTTACTTCGCGCTGCCTATGGCAGTCCCTGACTTGCGCATCGACCCGTTCTCCGCAGCTGTCGTGACCATTATGATCAACTCTGGTGCCTATATTGCGGAAATTACCCGTGGTGCGGTGCTGTCGATTCATAAAGGCTTCCAGGAAGCCGGTCTTGCACTTGGCCTGTCCAAGCGCGAAACCATTCGCCACGTCATTATGCCGCTGGCCCTACGCCGTATGCTGCCACCACTGGGGAACCAGTGGATTATCAGCATTAAAGATACGTCGCTGTTTATCGTTATCGGCGTTGCGGAGCTGACCCGTCAAGGGCAAGAAATTATTGCTGGGAACTTCCGTGCGTTAGAGATTTGGAGCGCCGTTGCGGTCTTCTATCTGATTATTACTTTGGTGCTGAGCTTCGTGCTGCGCCGCCTTGAAAGAAGGATGAAAATCCTGTGATTGAATTTAAAAACGTTTCTAAGCACTTTGGCAAAACCCAGGTGTTGCATGACATCGACCTGAACATTAAACAGGGCGAAGTCGTGGTGATTATCGGGCCATCAGGCTCCGGTAAATCTACGCTGCTGCGTTGCATCAACAAACTAGAAGACATCACCAGCGGTGACCTGTTTGTTGATGGTCTGAAAGTGAATGACCCGAAAGTTGACGAGCGCCTGATTCGTCAGGAAGCGGGTATGGTGTTCCAACAGTTCTATCTGTTCCCACACCTGACCGCGCTGGAAAATGTCGCCTTTGGTCCGATTCGCGTGCGTGGTCTGAAAAAAGACGACGCCGATAAACTGGCTAAAGAGTTATTGGCAAAAGTGGGTCTGGCTGAACGTGCGCATCACTATCCATCAGAACTTTCTGGTGGCCAGCAACAGCGCGTGGCGATTGCCCGTGCACTGGCCGTTAAGCCGAAAATGATGCTGTTTGATGAGCCTACCTCAGCACTTGACCCAGAACTGCGTCACGAAGTATTGAAAGTTATGCAAGATCTGGCAGAAGAAGGCATGACGATGGTTATCGTAACGCATGAAGTGGGATTTGCCGCCAAAGTCGCCTCGCGCCTGATCTTCATTGATAAAGGTCGCATCGCTGAAGATGGTAACCCGCAAGAGCTGATTGAGAACCCACCAAGCCAGCGTTTGCAGGAATTCTTGCAGCACGTGTCCTAAGAAGTTGTATAAAGCGGGTAAGCGCATGTTTGCCCGCTGTTTTCCAACATGATAGCTATATTAACGCCACACCAGATTAATCCCGTTTTCTAATCCCCTCATCTCAGCGCTCTATACTTATTCCTTTGTCTGACTATCCAGTCCGGAGGAACGCTTTGCCGCTACTCTTGCTTCTGCTGTGCATGTTTAGCTTCCCGACACAGGCTGTCTCTCTCCCGACAGCTGCCGTTGCTGCATCCACCCAACAAAACTCTGGCACACCACCCGCCGAGCCTAATCTCGAAGAAAAAAAGAAAGCCTATTCTGCGCTGGCCGATGTGTTAGACAACTCGCAATCGCGTAATGAACTGATTGGGCAGTTACGCAAAGTCGCCGCTACACCACCGCCAGAACCGGTGCCGGCCATCGTTCCACCAGAACAACTTAGCGAAGACAAAACCGTTCTCGAGAATGTCACCGATTTGAGCCGTTATTACGGGGGCGAACTTGCGCACCGCTTCGCTCAATTGCACCGCAATATCATCGGCACCCCGCATAAAGCATTCAATCAGCAGACCTTTTATAACGCGTTAACCCATTTTTCGATGTTGGTGGTCTCTGTTTTCGCCTTCTATCTGCTGATTCGCACCTGCATGACGCCTGTCTGGTCACGGATGGGAAAATGGGGACGCAAAAAGAATCGTGACCGTTCGAACTGGTTCCAGTTGCCGCTGATGATCATCAGTGCGTTTATTATCGATTTGCTGTTACTGGCATTAACCCTTTTCGTTGGGCAAATTTTCAGTGACATGATGAATGCAGGCAATCGCACTATCGCTCGCCAGCAAGGGCTATTCCTCAATGCTTTTGCGCTTATCGAATTCTTCAAAGCGATTTTGCGTTTGATATTCTGCCCGCGCTTCCCTGACCTACGACCATTCCCGATTTCCGAGCAGCGCGCTCGCTACTGGAATATCCGGTTGGCCGGTTTAAGTAGTTTGATTGGCTACGGAATTTTAGTGGCCGTGCCGATTATCTCCAATCAGGTGAGTGTGCAAATGGGCGCAATCGCCAACATTATCCTTATGTTGTGTATTACGCTCTGGGCGCTATACCTAATTGCCCATAACAAGCGCCAAATTCAACAAAGTTTGATTCAACTGGCCGATCATTCTCTGGCATTTTTTAGCCTGTTTATTCGCGCGTTCGCGTTGGTCTGGCACTGGCTAGCTGGCATCTATTTTGTGGTGCTGTTTTTCTTCTCGCTCTTCGACCCTGGCAACAGCCTGAAATGGATGATGGCCGCCTCACTGCACAGCCTGGCCATTATCAGCATTGCCGCGTTTATCTCAGGGATGTTGTCGCGGTGGCTGGCAAAAACCATCACCCTCTCACCGCAGGTACAGCGCAACTACCCCGAACTGCAAAATCGGTTGAACGGCTGGATTTCCGCCGCCTTAAAACTGGCGCGTATTCTGACCGTCTGCGTCGCAGTGATGATGTTGCTGAATGCCTGGGACTTGTTTGATATGTGGGCGTGGATCTCCAACGATGCCGGTGAGAAGACCATCGACATTCTGATCCGTATCGTTCTTATCTTGTTATTCTCCGCCGTCGGCTGGACGCTACTGGCAAGCCTGATTGAAAACCGCCTGGCTTCTGATATTCATGGCCGCCCGATGCCCAGTGCGCGTACTCGTACGCTGCTGACACTCTTTCGTAACGCCCTGGCGGTGGTGATTAGCACCATTACCATTATGATTTTGCTGTCCGAGATTGGCGTCAACATTGCGCCATTGCTGGCCGGTGCCGGCGCGCTAGGTTTAGCCATCAGTTTTGGTGCACAAACACTGGTGAAAGATATTATTACCGGCGTCTTTATCCAGTTTGAGAATGGAATGAACACGGGTGATTTAGTCACTATCGGGCCGATTACCGGCAGTGTCGAGCGCATGTCGATTCGTTCGGTTGGTGTGCGCCAGGACACCGGGGCTTATCACATTATTCCGTGGTCCTCGATAACCACTTTTGCAAACTTTGTCCGCGGCATCGGATCGTTTGTGGCGAACTATGATGTCGACCGCCAGGAAGATGTCGATAAAGCCAATCGTATCCTCAAAGAAGCGGTAGAGGAGTTGATGGAGCAAGAAGAAATTCGCAGGCTGGTCATTGGTGAGCCGTCATTCGCGGGTATTGTCGGGTTGACCAACCAGGCCTTCACGGTGCGCGTGTCATTCACTACCCAGCCACTTAAACAGTGGTCGGTGCGATTCGCATTAGATGGGATGGTAAAGAAACACTTCGATGCGGCAGGCATTCGTCCGCCAGTGCAAACAGTGCAAGTGATGCAGCCAGGGGCGGATGCCTCTCAGGCGCTACAGGATTCGCAGGCAGCGGCGGGGATGCTGCCACCTGCAAATCCTACGGTATAACTATTTGTAACGCGTAGCGGCCCAACGAGCGCGCTGTGCGTCGTTCATAAAGGTCCAGGCAATGAAACGGCTCTGTTTCTGACCCTGGGCCATCTCTTTTTTCACGACTTTTTCGACACCCGCTTCCTGCAACACGCGATAAATCAACGGCAGGTTTTCGCCACGGGACACCAGCGAAGTGAACCACTGCACCTGGCGGCCAAACGCTTTGCTCTCGTTAACCATCTGAGTAACGAATGCCACTTCGCCACCTTCACACCACAATTCTTGCTCACGGCCACCAAAATTCAACGCACCATCTTTGTCCTGACCGAGGTTAACGCGTTTGCGCTCACTGCCACTGCGCGCGGCTTGCGCTGAATCGTGGAACGGAGGGTTGCACAGTGTGGCATCAAACATTTCATTCTTATGAATCACGCCGGGTAAAATTGCGGTTGGCGTTTTCTGGCGGCGCACGCGAATCAAGCGCGACAAGCCAGGATTTGCATCAATAATCGCCGTCGCATTACGCACAGCTTCGGGATCCACATCTGTGCCAGTAAAGCGCCAGCCGTACTCATGTTGGCCGATAAGTGGGTAAATACAGTTCGCGCCAACGCCGACATCCAATATCGAAGCCTGTGGAGGCACCACGCCATCGTGACCTTCTGCCAGTAAATCCGCCAGATGATGAATATAATCGGCACGCCCTGGCACCGGAGGGCAAAGAAAACCTTCTGGAATATCCCACTGTTTCACACCGTAGAAATGCGCCAACAACGCCTGATTCAGCGCTTTAACGGCCAAAGGGTCGGCAAAATCAACCGTAGTATCGCCATGTGGGCCTGGACGTAAAAACGCACTCAGAGCCGGGCAGCTTTGCGTCAGCGCCGGGAAATCATAACGATTACGATGACGGTTGCGTGGGTGCAAACCCGGTTTAGTGGTGGCAGGGGTTTTCATTCGGCTTCTCCTTGTGTGGGCGCGTAAGATACTCTGTGAAGCCTGCGGGGTAAATACGCCACGCCAATTTCATCACTGAATGAGGTCTTATGTCCGCGAAACGCTATTACTACGAACCTGCC
>DATERH010000084.1:0-15079 GCA_035271785.1 Buttiauxella sp. | reverse complement strand
GGTCATCGCCTCGGAATTTGGCGTGCCAGCAGGCAGTGCGCAGATGACGCTAAGTACGTATATTCTTGGTTTCGCTATCGGCCAGCTATTCTATGGCCCAATGGCTGACAGCATTGGCCGTAAACCGGTTGTGCTCGGTGGTACGTTAGTCTTTGCAGCGGCAGCGATTGCTTGTGCACTCTCACAAACGATTGATCATTTGATTGCGATGCGTTTTCTGCATGGCTTGTCAGCGGCAGCCGCGAGTGTCGTTATCAATGCTCTGATGCGCGATATTTATCCGAAAGAAGAGTTCTCTCGCATGATGTCGTTCGTCATGCTAATAACCACGGTTGCGCCGCTGGTAGCGCCAATGGTCGGTGGCGCGGTGCTGGTGTGGTTTAGCTGGCATGCCATCTTCTGGATTCTGGCTCTGGCAGCACTGCTGGCATCAGCCATGATTTTCTTCCTTATCCATGAAACGCTACCCGTTGAACGGCGGCAGAAGTTTCATTTGCGCACCACGATAGGGAACTTCGCAACACTGTTCCGCCACAAACGTGTACTGAGTTATATGCTGGCAAGCGGCTTTAGCTTTGCGGCAATGTTCTCATTTTTGAGCGCCGGGCCGTTTGTTTACATTGAGCTGAATCATGTCGAGCCGCAGCACTTTGGTTACTACTTTGCGCTTAACATCGTGTTTTTGATCGTGATGACTCTGATCAATAGCCGCTTTGTGCGCCGTTTTGGTCCACTGGCGATGTTCCGCTTCGGGTTGTTTGTGCAATTTGTTATGGCAATCTGGCTGGTGTTAAGCACAGGGCTGGGGCTAGGTTTTTGGTCAATGGTATTGGGCATTGCGGTGTTTGTTGGCTGTGTTTCGATGGTGTCGTCAAATGCGATGGCGGTCATTCTTGATGAATTCCCCCATATGGCAGGCACGGCCTCTTCGCTGGCGGGTACATTCCGCTTTGGTATCGGTGCATTAACCGGTGCGTTGCTATCTATCGCGACCTTTAACTCCGCGTGGCCAATGATTTGGTCGATAGCGGTGTGCGCAACATGCTCCATCGTTTTTTATCTCTACGCCAGCCGTCCTCGAGTCACCGCGACAAAATCCTAAAGTTCAAAACGGGTATCGCCAGATGCCCGTTATTTAATCCAAATCAACGAAACTTCCTCTCGAACGCCTACAATTTGTTTCTCAAATGTAAACGCTTCAACAATAAAAAGTCACATTCATGTAGTTAAAAAGGTTGAGTTAGACTGAAGAAAGCGTTACATATAGCGCCGAAATGTGTGCTGTAGCACAAAAATAATGCTTTAAAAATGAAATGGTAGACAAATAATTACAACGCATGTATGCGGTTTCTGTTGGTGTTTACACACAAAACACCAACAATGTGTTAACCTTTTATGTAAATCATTTGTGAAAATATTTTGAGTTTTTCCAGGGGAATACCACAGTGAATACCATCGTGAATACGTTACAACTTTCCATCGTTCATCGCTTGCCTCACTGCTATCGTTGGCTGACGGGTTTTGCTGGTTCCAAAGTTGAACCGATTCCGCAAAATGGGCCGAAAGCTGAAAATTGCCTGATAGGCCTGAAATTACTGAGCGATAATAGCGATTCTGCATGGCCGACAATGCACAACCTAAGCCTGGCCTTGCGAGATATCGAAGTGGATTCTTCGGTTGTGGAATGCGAAGGTGGACCGTGCTTGTTTGTGAATCGCCAGGATGAACTTGCAGCAACTTGCCGACTGAAAAATTTTGGCGTCGCAATTGCTGAATCTTTCTCCAACACGAATCCTTTTTGACTGTAAAACCAACGTTTCAGGCAAGCGAAAGTAGCTGGCGTGTATATTCCGCCTGAGGTGCTGCGAAAATCTGCTGGCATGCCCCTTGCTCAACCACTTCCCCCTGCCGCAGTACCACTACCTGATGGCATAACGACTTCACCACGCGCAAATCATGGCTGATAAAAATGTAGGCCAGCTGATGCTTTTCTTGTAACGATTTCAGCAATGCAAGAATTTGCGCTTGTACTGAACGGTCAAGAGATGACGTTGGCTCATCAAGAATAATCAATTCCGGTTGTAAAATGAGCGCCCTGGCAATGGCGATGCGCTGTCTTTGCCCGCCTGAAAACTCTGCCGGATAACGGTGCATTGTTTGCGGATCTAACCCCACTTCCTGCATCGCGACGATCACCTTCTGCTCACGTTCAACTGCAGTTAGCGTAGGCTGATGGACGCGCAAACCCTCTTCAATAATCTGCAAAACATCAAGCCGCGGATTAAGCGACGAATTGGGATCCTGAAAGACCACCTGTATACGTTTGCGCAGCGGTAGCAGTTTTTTGCGATTGAGATCGTGCAGCGGTTTTCCATCGAACCAAATCTCTCCGCTGGAGTGAAGAAGGCGTAAAAGCGCAAGCCCCGTAGTGCTTTTCCCCGAACCTGACTCTCCAACCAGCCCGATGCTTTCACCTGCCCGCAGCGCAAAGCTCAGATTTTTTATCCCATAATGGTGGCCCACAGTTTTCCTGAGTAACCCACGGCGAATTGGGAAAGCGACCTGTAAATCATGAACCGTTAATAGTGGCGTGCTGCTTTCATCGACCGGACGCGGGCTCCCCGTAGGTTCAGCGGCCAGCAATTGTTGGGTATAAGGGTGCTGCGGTGCCGCTAATAATGTGGTTGTCATGTTTTGTTCAACGCATTTTCCGTTGCGCATCACGGCAACGTTATCAGCCAGTTGTTTGACGATATTCAGGTTATGGGTAATGAACAACAGCCCCATATTTAGCTCTTGCTTAAGTTCTTTTAGTAATTGCAGAATCTGTGCCTGAACCGTGACATCCAGTGCCGTTGTCGGTTCGTCGGCAATCAGCAATTCCGGGCGCGTCAGCAGCGCCATGGCTATCATCACGCGCTGGCGTTCTCCACCGGAAAGCTGGTGCGGGAAGTCGGTTAAACGGCTCGCTGCGTTACGAATGCCCACTCTATCAAGGCAGGTCAGCATTTCAGCGCGAGCCGCTTCCCGGCGCATGCCGCGGTGGAGCGATAACACTTCGTAAAGCTGCTTTTCGATATTGTGAAGGGGATTGAGCGACGTCATCGGTTCCTGAAAAATCATGGCAATTTTATTACCACGCACGCTGCGTAGCGTGCGTTCAGGCGCATGCAACAACTCCTGACCTTTAAATAAAATCTCCCCAGACGGGTAAACGACCGGCGGTGCAGGCAACAAACGCAGAACCGATAACGCGGTGACGCTTTTTCCAGAACCTGATTCCCCGACCAGCGCCAGCGTTTCACCGGCATTCACCTCAAGGGATAAATCGTCCACCACCTGTCGGACGATATTGCCGCTACGGAAAGCGACAGACAGATGATTGATGGACAGCAGTGGCGTTGTCATATCAGTGCACCTTACTCGGGTCGAAGGCGTCGCGCACGGCTTCGCCAATAAAAATGAGGAGTGTCAGTAAGATGGCCAACGAGAGAAATGCGGTGATGCCTAGCCACGGAGCCTGAAGATTATTTTTTCCCTGCAACAACAGTTCACCGAGCGACGGTGAGCCGAGCGGTAAACCAAAGCCGAGAAAGTCCAGCGAGGTGAGAGTGGTAATCGAACCACACAGGATAAATGGCAAAAATGTCAGCGTGGCGACCATGGCATTGGGCAGTATATGACGGGTGATTATCGACCAGTCACTCACGCCCATCGCCTGAGCGGCCCGAATATAATCAAAGTTGCGGGTACGCAAAAATTCAGCGCGCACCACACCAACCAGACTCATCCAGCCAAACAGCACGGTAATGCCAAGTAGCCACCAGAAATTCGGCTGGATAACACTTGAAAGCAGGATGATGAGGAATAGCGTCGGCATCCCCGACCACACTTCGATAAATCGCTGACCCCACAAGTCCACGCGCCCACCGTAATAACCTTGTACTGCGCCGGCGAGTATCCCAATGACGCTGGATAAAATCGTCAACATCAGGCCGAACAGAATGGAGATACGTGTGCCGTATAAAATCCGCGCCAGCACATCGCCGCCGTTGGCATCCGTCCCCAGCCAGTTTTGGCTACTGGGTGGCGAAGGGAAGGGGACAGTAGTGGCAAAGTTAATTGCATTGTAGCCAAAGCGGATCGGTGCCCACACTACCCACCCTTTTTGGCTCAGACGTTCTGCGAGCCAGGGATCCTGATAATCGGCAGACGTCGCCAGAGGTCCATCGAAATCACTTTCGCTGTAATTGGCAATAAACGGGAAATAAAGCCGTTCCTGATAATGCACGATCAATGGACGATCATTGGCAATAAGCTCTGAACCCAGAGTAAGTAAAAAAAGAATGGCGAAAATCCACAACGACCAATAGCCGCGCTTATTGTGTCGAAACCGTGCCCAGCGGGCTTGATTAACAGGACTTAAATGGCTCATCCACGGCCCTCGAAATCAATACGCGGATCAACCAGCGTGTAAGTAATGTCGCTGAGAATATTCAGCAGTAAGCCAATTAGGGTAAAAATGTATAAGGTGCCAAACATCACCGGATAATCACGGGAAATGGTGGAGTCATAACCCAGCAAGCCCAGCCCGTTGAGCGAGAACATCACTTCGATAAGTAACGATCCGGTAAAAAACATACTGATGAACGTGGCAGGAAATCCAGCAATCACCAACAGCATCGCGTTACGGAACACATGACGGTAAAGAATTTTACTTTCATCCAACCCTTTGGCTCGCGCAGTGACCACGTATTGCTTACGAATTTCATCCAGAAACGAGTTTTTAGTCAGCATCGTCAAGGTCGCAAAGCCACTCACTACGGTTGCCAGCACCGGCAATGTGATGTGCCAGAGATAATCAATAATTTTGCCATACCACGGCAGGGTATCGAAATGGGTCGACACCAGGCCACGCAGCGGGAACCAGTCCAAATAACTACCGCCAGCAAACAAGACAATCAGCAAAATAGCGAACAAGAAAGCAGGGATTGCGTAGCCAATGATAATAAACGTGCTGCTCCAGACATCAAAAGCGCTGCCATTACTGACGGCTTTGCGGATGCCGAGCGGGATTGACACCATGTAGATAATTAAAGTGCTCCACAGACCAATTGAGATGGAAACCGGCAAGCTTTCTTTAATGAGATGCAGAACCGAAGCGCTACGGAACAGGCTGTCGCCAAAGTCAAAACGCAGATAATCACCGAGCATTTTGAAGTAGCGTTCATGAATCGGTTTATCAAAGCCGTAACGGTGAGTGATTTCAGCAATGACTTCCGGGTCGAGGCCGCGTGCGCCACGGTACTGGCTGTCGCCCACGTTTCCGACGCCGACTCGGGCATGGCCACTTCCCATCGTATCCGTCGTCAAACCGGGCACCCCTGTGCCGTGGCCAAACTGAATCACTGCAATAGCCTGATCCACAGGGCCACCAGGTGCAATCTGTACGATGAAAAAATTGATGGTGATAATCGCCCACAGCGTTGGGATTATCAGCAGCAAGCGACGTAACAGATAACTTCCCATGATTTCCCTTAACGCCGGTTTGCTGGTAATTGAGCTGCTTTATTAACGTCATACCACCAGGTGTCAAAACCTGTGGTGTATAACGGGTGGATTGCCGGTTTGGAGAATTTTCCCCACCAGGCAAAGCGGTCTGCTGCCATGTACCACATCGGGAGCATGTAATTATTCCATGTCAGCACACGGTCCAGTGCGCGCCCCAAGGGTAGCAGTTTTTGTTTATCACCTTGATTAGCCACAATCTGAGAAATGAGTTTATCGACCACGGGGCTTTTCACGCCCGGCGCATTATAAGTGGAGTCGACGTATTCAGAAGCCCATGAAATTTGCACATCCGCACTGGGATAAGGCATGGCGCTGTACAGTGTCGGCATCATGTCATAGTCACGGGAGCGCAGGCGGTTGGTGAGTTGCGAGTTATCCACCTGACGGACCTCCATCGTGATACCCAGCCGTTGCAAATTATGCTGGAAAGGTAATACCCATTGCGTGTTGCCGGTGGTACCAATTAACAATTCGAAGTTAAACGGTTTGCCGGTTTTAACGTTGACCAGTTTCTGCTCTTTGAGTTCCCAGCCCGCATTTTTCAACAAGTTGAGTGCTTTGAGCAGGTTGTCACGGTCAAAGCCATCACCCCGGGAATTTGGCGGGTTGTAGATAGTGGTAAATACCTCTGGCGGTAAATCTTTTTTCATCGGGGCCAGGATAGTTAGCTCATCGGCATTCGGATAATCACGCGCGGCATATTCCGTGTTCTGGAAATAACTGTTCGCCCGATTGTAAGCATCATAAAACAGCGCTTTGTTCATCCATTCAAAATCGAATGCCAGACCAATTGCTTCGCGGACTTTTCGGTCTTCAAACACAGGACGCTGGATATTAAACGCCAGCCAGCGTGTGTCCTGGGCCGCTTCATTGGGCTGTTCTTCTTTTACGATGAAATGATTTGCAAAGTTCTTGCCGGTATAGCGTGTCGCCCAATTCTTCGCGCTTGCTTCGTTACGAAAATCGTAGGCTCCGGCCTTAAAGGCTTCAAAAGCGACGTTGTCATCGAGGTAGTAGTCATAACGGATAGAGTCAAAATTCCAGCGACCCCGATTTACCGGCAAGTTGGCGGCCCAATAGTCTCTGACACGGGAATAGGTAATGTATTGCCCCATGCGCCATGCCGTTATTTTATAGGGGCCACTGGCCGGAGGTGGGGCAGAAAGCGGGTTGCTGAGTTTATGATCTTTCCAGAATTTCTCAGGAAGCACCGGGAGCGAGAATAGCCCCAACATCCGTTCTTTGCTGGGTTCCGCCAGTTCAATACGCACCGTTAAAGGCGCGATAGCTCGCACTTTGACACCTTTATAAATCAGACGAAATTGCGGCACACCTTCAGTCATGAATTTAGTGAAAGTGAAAGCGACATCGCTGGCTTTGATGGGCGTCCCATCATGAAAACGTGCGCGGGGATTAATTTCTATTTCGGCCCAGGAAAAATTACTGGAGTAACGCGCCATTTCGCCGATTAGCGGGTAATAGCTGCCAGACTCATCATCTGAGGTAGTAAAAAGCGTGTCATACAATGTGTCGGTACGCACCCCGGAGTTACCGCGTAGCGCATAACGATTGAAGTTATCAAACGTGCCAATCGCCGACAGTGTGATGTTTCCACCCTTTGGCGCCGCGGGATTGACGTAATCAAACTGAGTGAAGTTGATGGCGTATTTAGGCTCACCTAAAACGGAAAAGGAATAACTTTCCTTGATGTTTTCAGCCTGACTTGACGCAGCAATCAGGTAAAGGCTTAGCAGAGCGAGGATGCGGGCAAACATCGTATAGGTCAATCCTTGTCGTAGAGGAGATTACCTAATTGTTTTATCCCGAAACAATATCATTATTCAGGCAACGTACCACTGCATTATCACGTGATGTGGGTAAATCGTCAGTTATGCTCGTGATACTTCAAGCTGCATCTTGGTTAACCGCGGTCCGAGCCGTCAGACAAAGTAATTAATGGCGGATAACCAGCTCATCATGCTCTTTCTGCTGACCTTCCCACTCCTGCAATTGCTCAAGGGGCAGAGGTTGGGCGAAATAGTAACCCTGCAAGTAATTCACCCCCTGGTCAATCAACCATCTGGCTTGCTCTCGGGTTTCAACCCCTTCTGCGACGGTGGTCATGCTGAGTTTGCGTGCCAGCGTAAGTACTGCATCAAGCACCGGAGTCGTGACAGTTTCCAAACCAATTGAGTTAACAAAGCCACGATCAATCTTGAGATAGTCCAGCTTGAAGCGTTCGAGATAAATCAGTGCGCTGTGACCGGTACCAAAATCATCGACAGCAATTTCAAATCCTTGCTCGTGCATCCAGGAGAAAAGATAACTGGCTTCGTTTTCCTGAACCATATCGCGTTCGGTAATTTCAAACATGAGCTGGAAATGATGAGGAGGTAACGACGTGGCAAAAGCGCGAATATCTTCTTTGAAGGTTGGGGAGTGCAGATGGCTGGGAGCCAGATTAACACCGAGTCGCGCGCCGGGTGGCAAAATATGCTGGAGTTTGTTGGCATCACGCGCAATCAATTCAAACAGATGGCGGGTGAGAGGAACAATCAACTGCTGAGCTTCTGCGAAGGCGATAAACGCATCTGGAGGAATGGGTCCTGCAATCGGATGGTTCCAACGCATCAACACTTCAACACCTGACATTTTTAACGTGCTGGCATTCACTATCGGTTGATAAACCACATAGAATTGCCCGCGTTTAATACCGGTCAGGATCTCTTTACCTGAACGTAAGTGCATTGTTAGGAAATAGGCGCATAACGCACCGCTAAGGATGCCAAAAACTAAACCACTAAGAATCGAGATTTGTATGTCTTCAATAGGCCAGGTTTTACCGTACAAGACTAATTTGATGGGGTAATCCTGAAGAGTAATCAAGCGCGTAGGATTCGCCGACAACTCTGACACATTCATCACATGACTGGACTGGGTGGTTAATGCTTTATCACCCACGATAATCGCCATCGAAACCATATCGCTTCGGCGTGTGCTAAATAGTAAATAAGGTGCGAGATCAACATTCAGAGTGGCGAAAATACCGCGTCCTGCCATCACTGGGTTTTTAAACCACGCAGCAACTGTCGGTTTGCCTGGCATCATCGGAGTGCCATGCATGATATCAAGATCGAAGTTTTTATTGAGATTGATAGCAGGGACTAGCTGGTGCATATCTGTCAGCAAACTACCTGTCGCGGAAGAACAATAGGCGTAACCATTACGCACTAATACAAAGGCGCGGACGTTGGCATTAAAGGCGGCACGCGAGGTGAGTTCACCGGAGACTTGATGGCAATCAGAAAGCGTTAACGGTTGGATTTTGCTGCTATCTGCCTGAAGTTCATCGAAAAAGTTGTTTAGGTAGTTACGTATATCTTTAGCCAGTGTGTCATAGTTAGCCTCACGCTTGCTGTGCAGTGTCAGGCTGGTTATCCCACCAAGCACTAGCGCGGCAAAGCTGCCCGCCAAAATACTGAAGGCGACAATTTGCCGGGCGGAGGTAAAGTAGCGCGAAAATATATTTTTTGGAAACATGGATAACGGGTTCCTGCACGCGCAAGAGGCTGATGGTTCAATCGTCTTTTTTTGGACTATAACGCAAAAAGTATCATCTCGTCATAATGTTTCAAAAGGAAATTATTAACACTTTTGAATTGTTTGCTTTTTGAGCTTAACGAGTGGAACTTAATGAATTTCAGGCAAAAAAAACGCTGCATAAGCAGCGTTTTGTCTCATCAAATTGTCGTTTTGCAAGCAGCCAAGGGAGTAACTGCCGGCAAGATTCGCATTAACTGCGGCTCAGGACACGTCGTGCTTCGTTATAGCGCTTCTTCCAGTACGGTTCGTCCATGCTTGAAATCGTCACACCGCTGCTGGTGGAAGCATGTACAAACTGATTATTGCCGATATAAATACCAACATGTCGACCGGTTGAACCTGCACGGAACAGAACTAAATCGCCAGTACGTAATTTATTACGTGAAATCGACTTACCTGAATCCTGCTGTTCATAAGTTGAACGAGGCAACTCTAAACCAAATTGCTCACGGAATGTACGCTGTACGAATCCGGAACAATCTATACCGCTTTTATTGCTGCCACCAAGACGATAACGAACGCCTTTCCAGCTAGCATATTGATCCATGAGACGTGTTTTCACATCTAC
Source organism: Buttiauxella sp. (assembly GCA_035271785.1). GTDB lineage: Bacteria > Pseudomonadota > Gammaproteobacteria > Enterobacterales > Enterobacteriaceae > Buttiauxella. The sequence goes on along the minus strand of DATERH010000084.1, from coordinate 5,337 downwards.
ATTACGGACCATCTCTTCGAATTCATCCTGAGAAGCTTGCAGTAAAAAACCATCTTTATTGCTGACTGCATGCGTCTCAGAATGCATATTTGCGGTGTTTGTCGAACTACATGCTGACAGCATTACTGCCACAGCAACGGCGGGAATAGCCCGCAAGATATATCTCAAAATAGGCTGAGATTTGACCATTATGTTTGTTATCCCTTGGTGTCCTTAACGATAAATATCGTTATACAAAATGCCAACGTGACGAGACTAATTATCTATACGCCATGAAACAATTGTTTATGAGCAAAACTGTGGTATCACGCACAAAATTATTCACACTATGAATTAATTTGCTTTATGCACAGAACGAGTCCGAGGGTACCCTATCAACACGGGCGTGGCGAGAGCTTTTATATGATTTTTTATAAGAAATTGTGATGTAAGAAAATGATGAGGAATATTGTATGTTTGTTGAGCGCGACTGGTGCTTAAAGGTACAACTGCTTCATTTTTCTGGGGAAGCTGGCAGGTTAAATATTGGGCTATTTTGACTGGGGAATGAACAATCACCAGATACCATTCCATTCTCTGATGATTGGGGTTAAATCGTGTTTGTTATTTGTTAATAATTTGTTTTAAATCGCTTGGGTAAATAGCAATCCAGGAGGTTAATTAACCCGTCACTTATTGAGGTTAATAGCACCCATGGTAAGCAAACAAGTACAACAGATAATGAACCGACGAAGATATCAGTAAACCAATGCGCACCTATCATCATGCGAGGCATCATGAAAATTAGGAAAATAATAACGGCGAACCCAAACGCTTTTTTGCCAAAATATCGCAGCATAAAGCCGGTAAAAATCAGCAGCATTAATCCGTGATCGCCAGGGAAACTGTCTTTAGATGCGTCTTTAGTCGGGAAGTGCAGCAAGTCACTTACACGATAAATATCGGTGAAATAGAGCGTAGGGCTGACGTGAGATTCCGGAATCAAATGGCCGAGCTGATTAATGATCACTGCGCAAAATAGCATCACAATACCCATGATGACCATGCGGCGGCGGTTGGTTGATGTTTCTTTGCGCCAGTAGCAAAAAAACAGCGAACTCATCACTAATAACGATATTCCATCAAACACCCGATTATTGGTCACAGCGACAAGCATGAGGAAGGCGTGGCTCTTAATCAGTGCGTGGTTAAAGAAGTGGAAAATAGTGGAGTCGATAACGAACCAATACCCGTGTTCAGGAGGAAGATACCAACTAAAAAATAGGGCTAATCCCAGTGCGTTAAGCACCAGGATTAGAGGGAGTCGAACAGTATTCATACAATGTCACGAGGTTTTTAAATAAAGGGCAAAAGGGTAAACTTACGAACTTAAACGTAACTTCAACAGTGATGATTGCAACGTATTCCAGTCAACATCACCGCTATGGATTAACTCAATACGGCTGTCTGGTGGCGCAATATTCTGTGTTTCGATATGAAAATCAAGACCCTGACGATTAACTCGCACTAAACCTTCCTCAATACGCAGCACACCTTTAACGCGGTCGACCGGGGCAAGCCTGGCCCATTCCAGAATCCCAACGGTGTCAAAGAGTGTGTCGGCATCAAATATCCAACCGCAACCGACATAACCCTGGCCACTATTAATGCTGCGTCTCCAGCGTTGATGTTCAGGCAAACTTAATGCGGCAAGCCCCTTAGATACGGCGTGGCTGTGGTTATGATCTGGACTGGAAGGGAGTTCACGTAGATTTTGGCGCGGTTTATCGAGGAGAGAGATGTCGATGTTACCGTTAAGGGTCGTAATAATTTCACGGCCCGCACCTTCGCGCTGTTGCCATTCGGCCAATGCACTGCGGCTTTCATCGCAGACACGGTCTTCTTTATTAGCAATAATAATGTCGGCTGCGGCCAATTGATCGCGGAAATTATCATTATTCACGATCCGTTCATCAAGCAACTGGCGAGGGTCAAGCAAACAGAAACTGGCATTGAGTTCTATCCACGGTTGGTAAACTTCGGCAGTCAGCATGTCGAGAATTTGTTTCGGATGACCCAGACCCGTAGGCTCGATGAGTAAGCGGTCGGGCTTACCCTGACGAAGCAATGTATTCAGGCCAACCTGCATCGGAAGTCCATTCACGCAACACATACAACCGCCGGGGATTTCTTTCAATAATGCGCCACTGTCAGCTAACAACGCGCCGTCGATACCGACTTCACCAAATTCGTTGACCAGCACAGCCCATTTTTCATGCTCAGGTTTATTGGCCAGCAAATGTAAAATGGTGGTGGTTTTTCCGCTACCGAGAAAACCGGTAATGAGATTGGTTTTAGTCACAGGCGCTCCGGACAGGTTAAGTGAACCTTATGTGATGTAATTATCACAATCCTGAACAACATTTGCGAGAAATGGAAGCGTGAGTCGGCATCACATCCTTGTGAAGCACGCTTAAAGGCATTGATCGTTAAATTAACTGACCAGTTTTGCGACTGCTGCGTGCGCGCCACTGCTACATAGCTCGTTCCATGCGGCACGGATGCTTTCGACAAATTGTTCATCAGCAGGCAGGTCGCTACCGAAGATTTCTTGCAGGCTGAGTAGGGCGAGCACACGTTCTTCAGGAGCACTGCCTTCAACCAACGCTTTTATCTTCCCGGCCAGGGGATCGCGAATATCAATCTCGTTGCCCGCATCATCGATACCGCTGACATAACGCATCCAGCCAGCAATACCCAACGCCAGGCATGGCCATTCATCACCTTGTTGCAGATGCCAGCGGACACTTTCCAACATACGCTGTGGCAGTTTCTGGCTTCCATCCATCGCGATTTGCCAGGTACGGTGCTTCAGCGCCGGGTTTTCGAAACGCTCAAGTAAGTTGTGCGCATAACGCTGCAAGTCGACGCCTGTGACGCGCAGCGTCGGCGCCTGTTCTTGCATCATTAAACGATGGGCAGCTTTGCGGAAATTGTCATCAGCCATGCAATCATTGACATGCTGATAGCCTGCGAGATAACCGAGATACGCGAGGAAGGAGTGGCTACCGTTAAGCATGCGCAGTTTCATTTGTTCCCACGGCATCACGTCGTCGACCATTTCAACGCCCACTTCTTCCCATGCGGGACGGCCTGCAACAAAGTTATCTTCAATAACCCATTGGATAAACGGCTCGCCTGAAATCGCACACGGATCTTCAACGCCCAGCGTTTCAGTGATTTCGAGTAACGATTCGGGGGTTGCAGCAGGGACAATTCTGTCGACCATGGTGCTTGGGAAAGTCACATGCTCACGGATCCACTCGGCTAACTCTTGGCTGCGCGTTTCTGCCATGCCAATCACGGCATTGCGAACCACATGGCCGTTGTCGGGAATGTTGTCGCACGAAAGCACAGTAAAAGGACGCAACCCCCGCTCGCGGCGGCGATTAAGTGCTTCTACCAGAATGCCAGGTGCTGAATGGGGTTCACCTGGATTTTGCAGATCGTGAATAATTCGTTCGTTATTGGTGTCGAGTTTTCCGGTTGCCGGGTCAATGCAATATCCCTTTTCAGTCACAGTCAGGGAAACAATCGCCACCTGCGGCTCGCAGAATTTCTCAATGATCGCATCAAGGCCATCAAGTTTTGCATTCAGGCATTCGTTAACCGCACCGACAATAATCGCCTGATTACCCTCGCGACCTTTTTCCAGCACGGTATAGAGGTGGTCCTGGGCCCGTAGCGCAGTCATCAATTTGTCACCACTAAACAGGCTAATTTCACAAATACCCCAATCACCTCCCAATTTATTGAGTACCCGGTCAGTCAACAACGCCTGGTGTGCGCGATGAAACGCCCCAAAGCCAAAATGGACGATGCGGGTTTTTAACACCTTACGATCATAGCGCGGTTGCTGAACGCTGGCGGGAAGCGTGACCGAAGCAATTGTATTCATAAATGTAAATCCTGATTAACGAATTGGTAACATTGCGCAGTCTAAAGTTATATGACAGCAAATAAAATTGGTGTGCCGTCTTTATCCATTTAATGTGAGCTGGATCAACCAATATCACCGCAGAATTTGACCGAAAAGAAGAATCCAGTATGGTAGTAGTCAATGCGGTATTCTAAAATTGGTATGACAACTTAACTGAGGAACTGTCGATGGAACAAACATGGCGTTGGTACGGCCCAAAAGACCCGGTATCTCTGGATGATGTGCGTCAGGCGGGCGCGACTGGTGTCGTGACTGCTTTGCATCACATTCCAAATGGCCAAGTTTGGCCGATTGCTGATATTAAAGAGCGTCAAGCCGTGTTGGCAGCGAAAGGGCTGACCTGGTCGGTAGTTGAAAGTATTCCGGTGCACGAAGAAATTAAAACTCACACCGGTGACTACGATAAGCATATCGCAAACTACCAACAAAGCATTCGTAACCTGGCAGAATGTGGCATCGACACCGTGTGCTACAACTTCATGCCTATTCTGGACTGGACGCGTACTGATCTGGAATATGAGTTACCTGATGGCTCACGCGCTCTGCGTTTTGATCAGATAGCGTTCGCGGCATTTGAGCTGCACCTCCTGAAGCGCAAAGGCGCGGAAGTTGATTACAGCGAAGAAGAGCAGCGCCAGGCGCTGGATTACTTCAACAATATGTCCGATGCAGAAAAAGAAAAGCTGACGCGTAATATTATCGCCGGTTTGCCGGGTGCGGAAGAGGGTTACACCCTGGACCAGTTCCGTGCACGCCTTGCTGAATACGATGGCATCAATAAAGAACAGCTACGTGAAAACATGGCGTACTTCCTGCGTGCGATTGTTGCGGTAGCAGAAGAAGTCGGCGTGCGCCTGGCGGTTCACCCGGACGATCCACCGCGTCCAATCCTCGGTCTGCCACGCATCGTTTCTACTATTGAAGATATGCAATGGCTTAAAGAAACCGTCGATAGCATTTATAACGGCTTCACGATGTGTACGGGTTCTTACGGCGTTCGTGCTGACAACGACCTGGTGCGTATGATTGAAACCTTTGGTGATCGTATTCACTTCACCCATCTGCGTGCAACTTGCCGCGAAGAAAACCCGAAAACCTTCCATGAAGGCGCGCATCTGCAAGGTGACGTGGACATGGTTGCGGTTGTGAAGGCGATTCTGACTGAAGAACAGCGTCGTAAAAACAGCGGTGATGTGCGTCCGATTCCAATGCGCCCGGACCACGGCCACCAGATGCTTGACGATCTGCACAAGAAAACCAACCCAGGTTATTCAGCGATTGGTCGTCTGAAAGGTCTGGCAGAAGTACGTGGCGTGGAACTGGCTCTGAAACAGACAATGTTCCCGGATTTGCTGAAG
>DATERH010000083.1:0-4719 GCA_035271785.1 Buttiauxella sp. | reverse complement strand
CGATACCCAGAACGATTTCCAGAATCGTCAGAGTACCCAGCGCCATCCACGCATTAGGATCGGTAATCCATGCAAACAACATTAAAAAATCCTGCCTGAAATTTATAAAACGCCAATTATAAACGTCAGTCAGTAGCTGGGCGCAAGTTAAATGAATCTACAACAAGAAATGATTAGCCAGAAGAGCAGCCGTGAAGTTCTTTTTCAGGTAAAAACCGCGGGGCAACGTCAGAATTGGCGCACCATCGGCACCGATTGCATCGGTTAGCGCTTTGCTGTTGGCGGCTTTTGGGCGTAACTGCAACACTTCCCCATGGCGGGCAGTAATGCGTTCGACCTGGCCCAGCACAATTAAATCCATCAACTCTTCCCAGTCCATACGCAACTGACGCTCTTCTTCTGCCGAAGGTTCCCAAAGTAAAGGTGAGCCTATATGCCTTTCAGCCAGCGGTATTTGCCGCTCTCCTTCAACAGGGATCCACAGCACACGTTTTAACTTGTGGCGCACATGGCTGGTTTCCCAAACCACACCAGTATTGCCGGTAAGCGGGGCGACACAGACAAAGGTGGTTTCCAGTGGATGACCCGTTCTATCAACAGGGATCGTTTTTAACTCGATCCCCAACGCCGCGAAATCTTGCTCGGGTTTGCTTCCGGCGCTGGCACCTAACCACAATTCGAGCAAAACGCCGATCCAACCTTTGTCTCGTTTAAGATCTTTTGGGATCGACAAACCGGCCAAAGCCGCTAATTCACCCAGCGTATAGCCTGCCAGCTTCTGGGCTTGAGCCAGTAAAATTTGTTCATTTTCTGGAGGGTTAAGTAATGGACGAAGAGCTTGCATTGTGCCTGGCTGTTGATCGGTTAAAAAACGAGCGTGGTTTACCCACAGTGTGGAAATAGTTTAGCGTGTCGGGGATAAGAATGACAATCCACTGATTTTGAATCATTTTTATCGCGAAAAAATCTCAATTTTCAATTGGGCAAAAACCTTTTCCCATTCTGGTCACCGGCAATGAACAGGATCTTACACCGGGTTATCCACAGAAAAATTGGATAAGTGGTAAAAAAGCTCACTACTGGTTCGATTTACAGCCTTGACTGGGGGGGAAACCCATTTTTTCACCAGTTTGTGACTAACTTGTTGGCACAATCTGTGGATAAAAACCTCATTGGTCGATCTTTCATCAATGAAAGATCCTTGTGTGTGATGATCATCACACTACTGAACTGAAAACTGATTATTCACTCTTCATTACATTGAAAATATTGAGTATTTTATTTTTAAGTTGCGGGAGAGTTTTAGAGTTATCCTAAGTTGTCCCGAGAGTATTAGGTAGTTCTTCACAGTTATATCCACAGAAAAAGTGAATAAACTCCCTGCTCCAAACGACCTAATGTTTATAACTCGGTCATATTTTGTGAGTTATTCAATTGTTATTCCTTCTGGCAACCGTTACTCAGTGGTTTACCGTCTAGCGCTTGTATGAAACAATCGCCCTAATCTAAGTTTGTTTTGAGGTAGTCCGGTGATCGATGATGATGGCTACCGCCCGAATGTTGGTATCGTAATCTGTAATCGGCAGGGTCAAGTGATGTGGGCCAGGCGTTTTGGTCAACATTCCTGGCAGTTTCCGCAAGGTGGCATCAATTCTGGTGAATCTCCGGAACAGGCAATGTACCGGGAGCTTTTCGAGGAAGTGGGTTTACAGCGAAAAGATGTCCGAATACTCGCCTCGACCCGAAACTGGTTACGTTACAAGTTACCTAAACGTTTGGTGCGTTGGGACACAAAGCCGGTTTGTATCGGCCAAAAACAAAAATGGTTTCTCTTGCAGTTGATCAGTAGCGATAACGATATCAATATGCAAACCAGTAGTACCCCAGAGTTTGATGGATGGCGCTGGGTTAGCTATTGGTATCCGGTTCGTCAGGTTGTCTCCTTTAAACGCGATGTTTATCGTCGGGTGATGAAAGAGTTTGCAAGCGTTGTAATGCCGCTGCAGGAAGTTACGCCACCACGTAATAGCGCGCCTGCTTGGCGACGTAAAAGAGGTTAAGTCACGCAAAAATGCTCACCCGTTTGCGAGAAATAGTCGAGAAGGTTGCCAGTGCTCCGCGCCTCAATGAGGCGCTGGACATTCTGGTAACAGATATCTGCCTTGCGATGGACACCGAGGTATGCTCGGTTTATCTCGCAGATCATGATCGACGTTGCTTTTACTTGATGGCGACGCGCGGCCTTAAAAAGCCGCGTGGTCGCACAATCACACTCGCATTTGATGAAGGCATCGTCGGGTTAGTTGGCCGTCTTGCAGAACCGATAAACCTTGCAGATGCGCAAAAGCACCCCAGCTTTAAATATGTTCCAGCAGTAAAAGAGGAACGTTTTCGAGCCTTCCTTGGGGTACCAATCATCCAGCGACGCCAGTTGCTGGGCGTGCTGGTGGTGCAACAACGTGAGCACCGACAATATGATGAAAGCGAGGAGTCCTTCCTCGTCACGCTCGCCACACAAATGGCAGCCATCCTCTCTCAATCACAGTTAGCAGCCTTATTTGGCCAATTTCGTCAGACGCGTATTCGGGCATTGCCTGCATCGCCTGGTGTTGCGATTGCTGAAGGTTGGATGGACTCAACGCTCCCATTAATGGAGCAAGTGTTTGAAGCGTCGACACTTGATACCATACTTGAGCGGGAACGACTTACTGCAGCACTTGAAGAAGCGTCCAACGAATTTCGTCGTTACAGCAAACGTTTTGCGGCGGGAGCCCAGAAAGAAACTGCTGCTATCTTTGACCTTTATTCGCATCTGTTAACCGATGCCCGTCTTCGTCGAGAATTATTCGAAGAAGTGGATAAAGGCTCGGTTGCAGAATGGGCAGTTAAAAAAGTTATCGAAAAGTTTGCGGAGCAATTCGCAAGCCTCACTGACAGCTATTTGAAAGAACGGGCAGGCGATCTACGTACCCTCGGCCAACGCCTGTTATTCCATCTTGATGACACTATCCAGAGCCCAAATACCTGGCCTGAACGCTTCGTGTTGGTGGCTGATGAATTATCCGCGACGACCCTTGCCGAACTCCCGCAAAACCGCCTGGTTGGGGTGGTGGTGCGCGATGGTGCGGCGAACTCACACGCAGCGATTATGGTGCGTGCGTTGGGTATCCCAACGGTTATGGGGGCGGACATCCAACCTTCGGTGCTACACCGCCGTACTTTAATTGTGGATGGCTACCGTGGCGAATTGCTGGTTGATCCGGAAGCGGTTCTGTTGCAGGAATACCAGCGGCTTATTACCGAAGAGAACGAGCTTAGTCGCCTGGTCGAGGATGACGTTGATAGCCCCGCTGCGCTGAAAAGCGGTGAGCGAGTGCAGGTGATGTTGAACGCGGGCTTAAGTCCAGAACATGAACAACTGCTCGGTAGCCGCATTGATGGCATCGGTTTGTATCGCACTGAAATCCCATTCATGCTGCAAAGTGGTTTCCCATCGGAAGAAGAGCAGGTCGCCCAGTACCAGGGCATGTTGCAGATGTTTAACGAAAAGCCCGTCACGCTGCGAACGCTTGATGTTGGCGCGGATAAACAACTGCCGTACATGCCCATCAGCGAAGAAAACCCGTGTCTTGGCTGGCGTGGGATCCGTATTACGCTGGATCAACCCGAAATTTTCCTGGTGCAGGTGCGCGCCATGCTGCGTGCAAATGCCGCCACTGGCAACCTGAGCATTCTGCTGCCGATGATCACCAGCATTGACGAGATAGACGAAGCGCGTCGGCTAATAGACCGTGCTGGGCGCGAAGTAGAAGAAGTGCTCGGCTACGAGTTACCCAAACTACGTATTGGCATAATGGTTGAAGTCCCATCCATGGTGTTCATGTTGGGGCATCTTGCCAGCCGCGTTGACTTCATTTCTGTGGGCACTAATGACTTAACGCAATATTTACTGGCTGTCGACCGTAACAACACTCGCGTTGCAAGCCTCTATGACAGTCTGCACCCAGCGATGCTGCGCGCATTGAATCATATTGCTAAAGAAGCCGAACGTAACGGTCTCGATCTCTGCCTTTGCGGTGAAATGGCGGGCGACCCAATGTGCGTTGCTCTGCTAATTGGTTTGGGCTATCGCCATTTGTCGATGAACGGGCGTTCAGTGGCGCGTGTTAAATATTTGCTGCGCCACATCACTCTGGAAGAGGTGCAATTACTGGCACAGCGGAGCCTTGAAGCGCAGCTAGCGACAGAAGTGCGCCATCAAGTCGCGTCCTTCATGGAGCGTCGTGGCATGGGCGGTTTGATTCGCGGCGGACGCTAGTACCTATTCCATTAGGCTATTTTATTTGTCATTTTGAACCTGAGCAGTGCTCACAATCCTCACGTACTACGTGTACGCTGCGGTTGTTGCGCGCTGTCCGTGTTCAAAATGCCTGCAGCAATAACGCCTACTGGAAAGGTGCTAAGGCTCTCGTCATTTCATTTCCACCTTCGTTATTACATATCTTTTACAACTTCCGCGACTTAACCCTGGTGCCCTTTGTGCTATGATCCGCTGCTTTCGGAGCGCATCCGCACAGGTGCGTACTTGCAACCCATCGTCGACTTTCGATGGGGTAACAATGGTTTGTGGTGACAGATGAATAGTGGCTATCTGCATTTCCCTGAATTTGACCCGGTGATTTTTTCCATTGGGCCAGTCTCTTTGCACTGGTACGGAGT
>DATERH010000082.1:0-3600 GCA_035271785.1 Buttiauxella sp. | reverse complement strand
CCATAGGAAGTGATATACGTCTGCTGTTCGGTAAGTTTAGACTACTATCAAATACTAACTGGAGATTTCCTGATGAGCGAAAGAATGTCGGTGATACAAGGCGATATCACCCGCGCTGAGGTTGATGTGATAGTCAATGCGGCTAATCCATCCCTTATGGGGGGCGGTGGTGTTGATGGCGCAATTCATCGTGCGGCGGGGCCTGCATTATTGGAGGCCTGCAAAGTGATTCTTCAACAGCAAGGCGAATGCACCCCTGGTCATGCCGTCATTACTGAAGCTGGAAATATCCCGGTTAAAGCCGTGATTCATGCCGTCGGCCCGGTCTGGCAGGGCGGTGAAAAGCATGAGGCTGAATTACTTGAACAAACTTATCGCAACTGTCTCGATTTGGCTGCCGCCAATAGTTACCGCACTATCGCGTTTCCGGCAATCAGCACCGGTGCGTACGCTTTCCCAAAAGAGTCGGCTGCTAAAATAGCCGTTGATACGGTTTATCGATACATCGGTTTGCGCCCATTACCCGAAGAAGTGGTTTTCATCTGTTTCGATGACGAAAGTACCCTTATTTACCAGCGACTGCTTGCCCAACTCTAACGTGAAGAACCATCACGCCACACGCCTTGGGAGAGCGATTACCCCGGTGCTTGCCGAGCATCCTGGCGTGAGCGGTATTCATCCTCTTTCGGACAGCCTTGATGCATTTGCCGCGCGTTATCTACTGTGCGGCATGGCAGAGAAAACCCTCGATGTGCAGTATTACATCTGGCAGGACGATATGTCCGGGCGGCTGTTGTTTAGTGCGTTACTGGCGGCGGCTGAACGCGGGGTGAGAGTCAGGCTGTTGCTGGATGATAACAATACTAACGGGCTGGATAATATTTTAGAGCTTCTGAATTCCCATCCTCAGATTGAAGTGCGCCTGTTTAATCCCTTCTCTTTTCGTTTGTTTCGCGCCATTGGCTACCTGACCGACTTTGCGCGTCTGAACCGCCGCATGCACAACAAGAGTTTCACCGTTGATGGTGAAACAACGATTGTCGGTGGGCGTAATGTGGGTGATGCTTACTTTGGTGTCGGCAAACAACCCCTTTTTTCAGATTTAGACGTGTTGGCTGTTGGCCCGGTGGTGACCGATGTCAGTGAAGATTTTGAGCGCTATTGGAACAGCCAGTGCGTATCGACCCTTGCCAAAGTACTCGATGTTGATCCCGATATTTTACAGCAACGAGTACAACTGCCTGATGAGTGGCGCAGCGACCCGACAGCGCAGCGCTATCTTGATAGCCTGACCACCAGCCAGTTTGCGACAGATCTTGTGGCTCGCACATTAAATATGTACTGGTCTGAAACGCGTCTGCTCAGTGACGATCCGCGTAAGGGACAGGGAAGGGCGCGTAATCACACATTGTTACCGCAACGCCTGATCAACGTCATTGGTCTACCTAAGCAGGAGATAGACATTATTTCTGCCTACTTCGTCCCGACTCGCGCCGGTATCGCCCAAATTCTTGCGCTGGTACGCAACGGAGTGAAAATAGCCATTCTTACCAACTCGCTGGCTGCCAACGATGTGGCTGTCGTGCATGCCGGATATGCCCGATGGCGCAAGAAGCTACTGCGACACGGTGTCGCGTTATATGAATTAAAGCCTGAAAATAATGGCCCACGCAGGCCGCGCGATCGCGGTTTAACGGGTAATTCTGGCTCCAGCCTGCATGCCAAAACCTTCAGCGTCGATAAGCAAAAAGTGTTTATCGGTTCATTCAATTTTGACCCGCGCTCAGCAATGCTCAATACCGAAATGGGCTTTGTTATTGAAAGCACCGCGCTGGCAGAGGATATCCACCAACGATTCACCCAAAGCCAGAAAGAGGAGGCCTGGACGCTGCGTTTAGACCGCTGGGGACGTGTGAATTGGGTGGAAACTCGCGAAGGCAAAGAAATTGTCTGGAAGAAAGAGCCGCACACCCGTTTCTGGCAACGGGTGTTGGTGCGGTTAGTGTATCGTCTGCCGATTGAGTGGCTACTGTAAAACGCTTCATACTTCAAGCCGCAGCGGCGTTGGCTGCACTCACAAACCCCAGCCGCTTACTTTAGTAAGCTCCTGGGGATTATGCGGCCCATCCAGGTGCCTTATCCCTTTGGGGACGCTGCAAGCAGCGTTCAAATTTGTTGCTCCCTTGCCGCGTTACTCGGCCAATGGCCTCGCCCCTTCGGGGTGAGCGCAAGCGCTATTCAAAAGGCTAAAGCCTTTTGTGCTGCAACTCGAATTAGTTTGAGTTCATTTTTTATTGGTCGGGTCAACCCGATACTTTCACTGCCACATTCTGCGGTTTGCCAGAGAACAAGAAGCGCAGCAGTGGAATACGCAGATGGATTTCATACAGAATCACCGCGATCCCCACCACAAATATCAATCCCGTAATAAAACCCAACGCATTGGACGCAATATGTGGCGTGATATATGCGCCAAAAAACAACGTCAACGGGTGGTGCACCAAATAAATAAACAGCGAAGCATTAACGAAATAGGTGACCCGCTTAGAGTGGGAGTTCAACAGCTTATGACCCAGTGAGAACACCACATTAGCCATCCACAGGCCTAAAACCATAGTGATAACGCTTTCGGTTTCATACATCCAGGCATCGCCACTGCCATAACGCTGATTCAGCAGGTATGCACAAAACGCTAGAGCTGCACCTGCAGTACACCATGGAGACGGCGTGGTAAACAGTGCTTTCAGTTGTGGCCGCACAAAGACTAAAGCACCGAGCATAAAGAATGGCAGGTAGAACAGCGTTTGCATCACCACGAAATTAAACAAGCCATCACTTAAAATTGGCGAATAAATAATAAAAATCGTGCGACGGACAGCACCGTATAAAATGCCGAATCCGAGGAAGGCGAGTGAGAGCTTTCCTAAAGTTAGCGTGGACGGGTTATTTTCTGACGGCTCCGCAAGACGTGTTTTCATTTGTTGGAACAAAAATAAACATACTGTCGTCAGCACCACCATCACTAACAAGAACCACAAGTGGGAAACCAGTTCCCAAACCAGGGTGTTGTATTTTTCGTAAGGGGTCAGTCCTGGCCAGTTTTTTGCTTTGTCATTAACGTGTTGCAGCATTAAAAATTGCGGTAGTGTCAGCAATGGAATGGCTGTCAACATGGGGATGCCGACACGCTCGACGCGCACTTTCCACCAGCGTTTAAGCGGGTAGCGCAGAAAAAGCATGTAAGAGAAATAACCTGAAATGATAAAAAACACCTGCATACGGAAGGCGTGAATGAAGTCATTGAAAAGGGTTAATCCCCATGAGGCTTCAGCGCTGTTGACATGCCAGTGATGGCTTGAATAGATAAGCGAGATATGAAACGGAATGCCTAAGAGCATTAACCAGGCCCGAATAGAATCCAGGAAAAACTCGCGTTGTTGTGGTGCTTTACTCATAATACTCCAGACATTATCGGACGAATCGCCTTATCCTTAAGAACATATCCCAATAGGCTTGAAGTCCCGAACGGTATCAATTCCGTGGCAACCCTACACTAACCATGACATCCTGTCTCCAGGATGGGCTCTGAAAGCGTAAGCA
>DATERH010000081.1:0-10231 GCA_035271785.1 Buttiauxella sp. | reverse complement strand
TCCCTCGCCTGCGAATGCCAAGACTGCCAGGATTTGCCATCCTGAGTTGGTTTGCATCGGCATTAAAAGGCTGGGTGATGGGCTCCAGAGAAGCTGATTCAAATAGCATGGTGTTGTATGACCGCACTTTGCTATGGCTGACTTTCGGGCTCGCCGCTGTGGGCTTCATTATGGTGACTTCCGCGTCAATGCCCGTTGGGCAGCGTCTGGCTAATGATCCATTCCTGTTTGCCAAACGTGACGGTCTGTACATCATTCTGGCGTTTTTGCTGGCGTTAATCACGCTGCGTTTGCCGATGGATTTTTGGCAGCGTCACAGTACTGCAATGCTGCTGCTTTCTATCGCGATGTTGCTGATTGTACTCGTCGTGGGTAGCTCGGTTAATGGTGCGTCGCGTTGGATTGCTTTTGGTCCATTGCGTGTTCAGCCTGCGGAATTTTCTAAGCTTTCGCTGTTCTGCTATCTGGCCAACTATCTGGTGCGTAAGGTTGATGAAGTGCGTAATAACCTGCGCGGCTTCCTTAAACCAATGGGCGTCATTCTGGTGATGGCAGTGCTTTTACTGGCGCAGCCTGACCTCGGTACTGTGGTTGTGTTGTTTGTAACAACGCTTGCGATGCTGTTCCTGGCGGGGGCCAAACTGTGGCAATTCCTTGCCATTATCGGTATGGGCATTTCTGCTGTTGTGCTGTTGATTCTTGCCGAACCGTATCGTATTCGCCGTGTGACATCCTTCTGGAATCCGTGGGAAGACCCGTTTGGTAGTGGCTACCAGCTTACACAATCTCTGATGGCATTTGGTCGCGGTGAATTGTGGGGGCAGGGTTTAGGCAATTCGGTGCAAAAACTCGAGTATTTGCCGGAAGCGCACACCGACTTCATCTTCTCGATTATCGGGGAAGAGCTGGGATATATCGGTGTGGTGCTGGCATTATTGATGGTATTCTTCGTCGCTTTTCGTGCGATGTCCATCGGTAAGCGGGCACTCGAAATGGACCAACGTTTTGCTGGCTTTTTAGGTTGCTCCATCGGGGTCTGGTTTAGTTTCCAGGTGTTGGTAAATGTGGGCGCTGCGGCGGGGATGTTGCCAACCAAAGGTCTGACATTACCCCTGATCAGCTACGGTGGTTCAAGCCTGTTAATTATGTCTACAGCAATCATGATGTTGCTGCGTATTGATTATGAAACACGCCTGGCTAAAGCACAGGCGTTTACGAAGGGTGTGCGATGAGTAATCAAACCCGGCGGTTAATGGTGATGGCTGGTGGGACGGGTGGGCATGTATTCCCAGGTCTTGCTGTGGCGCATCACTTAATGGCTGAGGGCTGGCAAGTACGCTGGCTGGGAACCGCCGATCGTATGGAAGCAGACTTAGTTCCTAAGCATGGAATTGAGATCGACTTTATTCGTATTTCAGGTTTGCGTGGTAAAGGCCTGAAAGCAATGTTGCTGGCACCAGTGCGCATTTTCAACGCGTGGCTCCAGGCTCGGGCCATCATGAAAGCGTATCGTCCGGACGTTGTTCTGGGGATGGGAGGCTACGTTTCAGGTCCTGGTGGATTAGCAGCCTGGTCGCTGGGTATTCCTGTCGTGTTGCATGAGCAAAACGGGATTGCAGGGCTGACCAACAAATGGCTGTCAAAGATTGCCAAAAAAGTGATGCAGGCATTCCCTGGGGCATTTCCGAATGCGGATGTGGTGGGCAACCCAGTGCGCACTGATGTGTTGGCTCTGCCATTACCGCAACAACGTTTTGCCGGGCGTGAAGGCCCCGTTCGTGTTTTGGTTGTCGGTGGCTCTCAAGGTGCACGCGTATTGAACCAGACCATGCCGCAAGTTGCAGGTCGCCTGGGAAGTGCCTTCACTATTTGGCACCAATCAGGTAAAGGCGGGCAGGATGTTGTTCAGCAGGCTTACACCGATGCTGGCCAATCTCAGCATAAAGTGACTGAATTTATTGATGATATGGCTGCGGCTTATGCGTGGGCCGATGTCGTGGTGTGTCGTTCCGGAGCGTTAACCGTAAGCGAAATCGCGGCGGCAGGATTACCTGCACTGTTTGTTCCCTTCCAGCATAAAGACAGGCAGCAGTACTGGAATGCGCTGCCGTTGGAAAAAGCTGGAGCGGCAAAAATACTTGAGCAACCACAGTTTACAGTGGATGCCGTTACCCAAACTCTCGCCGGATGGGACAGAGTAACGTTATTGGCAATGGCCGAACGTGCGCGAGCTGCTTCCATTCCTGATGCCACAGAGCGGGTAGCAAAAGAAGTGAGCGCCGCAGCATTGGCGTAATCATTGTGGGTGGCTGTTTTGCCCATGCATATTTGAAGTAATGGCGTTTGACGCTGCAGGTTAAAGAATGAATACACAACAACTGGCGAAACTGCGTTCTATCGTGCCCGAGATGCGTCGCGTCCGGCACATTCACTTTGTTGGCATCGGCGGCGCCGGTATGGGTGGTATTGCCGAAGTTTTAGCTAATGAAGGTTACCAGATCAGTGGGTCTGATTTGGCTCCGAACCCGGTTACTCAGCAGTTGTCGGCGCTGGGCGCCACGATTTATTTTAACCATCGTCCGGAAAACGTGCTTGATGCGAGTGTTGTGGTGGTTTCTACCGCAATCTCTATGGATAACCCTGAAATTGTTGCTGCTCACGAAGCGCGTATTCCTGTTATCCGTCGAGCGGAAATGCTAGCGGAGTTGATGCGTTTTCGTCATGGCATTGCGATCGCTGGTACGCACGGTAAAACTACCACCACAGCGATGGTTTCCAGTATTTATGCAGAAGCAGGTCTTGATCCTACTTTTGTTAACGGTGGTCTGGTTAAAGCCGCAGGAACGCATGCCCGTTTAGGCAACAGCCGTTACCTGATTGCAGAAGCCGATGAGAGTGACGCATCATTCCTCCATCTGCAACCAATGGTTTCTGTAGTGACAAATATCGAAGCTGATCATATGGATACCTACCATGGTGACTTCGAAAATTTAAAACAGACGTTTATTAACTTCCTGCACAACTTGCCGTTTTACGGTTTGGCGGTCATGTGTGTGGACGATCCGGTCATCCGTGAGCTGTTGCCGCGTGTGGGTCGTAAAATTACCACTTACGGTTTTAGCGAAGACGCTGACGTTCGTATCGAAAATTATCAGCAGAAAGGGCCGCAGGGGCATTTCAGCATTGCGCGTCAGGGTAAACCTGATTTGCATGTCACATTGAATGCTCCTGGTCGTCACAACGCGTTAAACGCCGCCGCTGCGGTGTCGGTGGCAACAGAAGAAGGCATTGATGATGCTGACATCCTGCGTGCGCTGGAGAGCTTCCAGGGAACAGGGCGTCGCTTTGATTTCCTCGGCGAGTATCCGCTTGCCGGAGTGAATGGCAAAGAAGGCACGGCGATGCTGGTTGATGACTATGGTCACCACCCAACAGAAGTTGATGCCACCATTAAAGCAGCACGTGCAGGCTGGCCGGATAAAAATCTGGTTATGATTTTCCAGCCACACCGTTTCACACGTACTCGTGATTTATATGATGACTTTGCTAACGTATTGTCACAAGTTGATTCTTTACTGATGCTGGATGTTTATTCTGCGGGTGAAGCTGCAATTCCTGGTGCTGATAGTCGCTCACTGTGCCGCACGATTCGTGGACGTGGAAAAATTGACCCGATTCTTGTGCCTGATGCAAGTCAGGTTGCGGACATTTTAGCACCGGTTTTATCTGGAAATGACTTGATCCTGGTGCAAGGTGCGGGAAATGTTGGGAAAGTCGCCAGAAACCTGGCCGAAAGCAAATTGCAGTCTCACACTAAGGAGGGCGATCACCATGGCTGAGAAAATCGCTGTCCTGCTGGGCGGAACTTCCGCTGAACGTGAGGTGTCATTGCAATCAGGTGCTGCGGTACTCGCAGGGCTGCGTGAAGCTGGAATTGATGCACACGAAGTCGACCCGAAAAATACACCAGTTACTGAGCTGAAAGCACAGGGTTTTGACAAAGTATTTATTGCCTTACATGGCCGTGGTGGCGAAGACGGGACTCTTCAAGGGCTGCTGGATTTCCTAAAACTGCCTTACACCGGTAGTGGCGTGATGGCTTCAGCTATCACTATGGATAAAATGCGTACCAAATTGCTGTGGCAAGGTG
Organism: Buttiauxella sp.; assembly: GCA_035271785.1. Classification (GTDB taxonomy): domain Bacteria; phylum Pseudomonadota; class Gammaproteobacteria; order Enterobacterales; family Enterobacteriaceae; genus Buttiauxella. The sequence goes on along the minus strand of DATERH010000081.1, from coordinate 6,081 downwards.
CAAATTTACCGGTGGCTCCTTCAGTCGCATTAACGCGTCGTGATGTGGAAGCCGGTATCAGCGCAACCACAGTAGAAAGTATCGCAGGCTTAGGGATGCCAGTCATCGTTAAGCCAAGTCGCGAAGGTTCAAGCGTGGGTATGTCGAAGGTCGATAATGTTGCAGCCCTGCCTGCAGCACTGGAGCTGGCCTTCGAACACGACGAAGAAGTGTTGATCGAGAAATGGTTAAGCGGCCCTGAATACACGGTCGCTATCTTGGGCGAAGAGATTTTACCGTCTATTCGTATCCAACCCGCCGGAATTTTCTATGATTATGAGGCGAAGTATCTCTCTGATGAAACACAGTATTTTTGCCCAAGTGGTTTAATTGAGCAGCGCGAACAAGAATTGCAGGCTTTAGTGATGCAAGCCTGGCAAGTTTTGGGTTGCAGTGGTTGGGGACGTGTAGATGTCATGTTGGATAGTGACGGGCAGTTTTACCTGCTGGAGGTTAACACCTCTCCAGGCATGACCAGCCATAGCCTGGTGCCGATGGCAGCTCGTCAGGCTGGGATGACATTTTCTCAACTGGTAGTGCGTATTCTGGAGTTGGCAGACTGATATGTCGCAAGCAGCTTTGAATACGCGTAATCGCCAGGAGGAAGAAGAAACCAGTTCTCGTCGCAGTAACGGTGGGCGACTGGCCGGGATAATTTTCCTGAGCGCTGTACTGTTTACGGTATTTATTGGCGGCTGGATTGTCGTGGGCTGGATGGAAGATGCGCAACGTCTTCCTCTCTCTAAGTTAGTGGTTACTGGTGAAAGGCATTACACCCGTAACGATGATATTCGTCAGACAATTCTGGCACTTGGGCCACCAGGCACGTTCATGACTCAGGATGTGAATATCATCCAACAGCAAATTGAACGTTTGCCATGGATTAAACAGGCGAGTGTGAGAAAGCAGTGGCCTGATGAATTGAAGATTCATCTGGTTGAATATGTGCCGATAGCGCGTTGGAATGATCAGCATATGATTGATGCACAAGGAAATGCGTTCAGTGTTCCTGCAGAACGCGCTGCAAAGCAGACTTTACCTATGTTATCTGGGCCTGAAGGCAGTGAAGGTGAAGTACTGCAAGGCTATCGCGCAATGGGCGATGTGCTGGCAAAGGATAAATTTACGTTGAAAGAAGCGGCAATGACCGCTCGTCGTTCCTGGCAATTGACGTTGAATAATGGCATTAAGCTCAACTTGGGCCGGGGCGATACAATGAAACGCTTGAGTCGCTTTGTGGAACTTTACCCTGTTCTGCAGCAGCAAGAGCTAGCCGACAATAAAAAGATTAGTTATGTCGACTTGCGTTACGACTCTGGCGCGGCAGTGGGATGGCAACCAGCCCCTGCACCCGTAGAAGAACCTACTCCTAATCAGCAACAGAATCAGGCACAGGCAGAATAACAATGATCAAGGCGACGGACAGAAAACTGGTAGTAGGACTGGAGATCGGTACCGCAAAGGTTGCCGCTCTAGTAGGGGAAGTTCTGCCTGACGGTATGGTCAATATTATTGGCGTGGGCAGTTGCCCATCTCGTGGTATGGACAAAGGTGGCGTAAACGATCTCGAGTCAGTCGTGAAATGCGTTCAGCGTGCGATTGATCAGGCCGAATTAATGGCGGATTGCCAGATTTCATCGGTCTACCTTGCGCTGTCAGGTAAGCATATTAGCTGTCAAAACGAGATTGGCATGGTGCCAATTTCTGAAGAAGAAGTGACGCAGGAAGATGTTGAAAACGTTGTTCACACCGCGAAGTCGGTGCGTGTACGTGATGAACATCGTGTTTTGCATGTTATCCCGCAAGAATATGCAATTGACTACCAGGAAGGCATCAAAAATCCTGTAGGTTTATCGGGGGTGCGCATGCAGGCTAAAGTGCACTTGATTACTTGCCATAACGATATGGCGAAGAACATCGTCAAAGCTGTTGAACGATGCGGCCTAAAAGTTGACCAACTGATATTTGCAGGGCTTGCGGCAAGTTATGCCGTGTTGACCGAAGATGAACGTGAGCTAGGTGTCTGCGTAGTTGATGTTGGTGGTGGTACTATGGACATTGCAGTCTACACTGGTGGCGCGTTACGCCACACCAAAGTTATCCCTTATGCAGGGAACGTGGTGACCAGCGACATCGCTTATGCCTTCGGTACTCCTCCGAGTGATGCCGAAGCCATTAAAGTGCGTCATGGCTGCGCATTGGGATCATTGGTTGGTAAAGACGAAAACGTTGAAGTGCCAAGTGTCGGTGGGCGGCCACCGCGTAGCCTGCAACGCCAGACGCTCGCTGAAGTTATCGAGCCGCGTTATACCGAGCTATTGAACCTGGTTAACGAAGAGATTTTGCAATTACAAGAGCAACTTCGCCAGCAGGGTGTGAAGCACCACCTGGCCGCGGGGATTGTACTAACGGGTGGCGCGGCGCAAATTGAAGGTCTGGCAGCTTGTGCGCAACGTGTGTTCCATACGCAAGTTCGTATCGGACAACCGTTAAATATTACTGGCCTGACTGATTATGCCCAGGAGTCTTATTACTCCACAGCAGTCGGCTTGCTGCATTACGGGAAAGAAACACATCTTAGTGGTGAAGCAGAAGTGGAAAAACGGACCTCTGTCGGCTCCTGGATTAAGCGAATCAACAGCTGGCTGAGAAAAGAGTTTTAAATTTAATAAGAGACCAGACAAAATTAGTGGTCTCAGGCGACAGGCACAAAACGGAGAGAAACTATGTTTGAACCTATGGAACTGACCAACGATGCGGTGATTAAAGTCATCGGCGTCGGTGGTGGCGGCGGCAATGCCGTTGAACACATGGTGCGTGAACGCATCGAAGGTGTTGAATTCTTTGCAGTGAACACTGACGCTCAAGCGTTGCGTAAAACTGCGGTAGGCCAGACTATCCAGATTGGTAATGGTATTACCAAAGGTCTGGGTGCCGGGGCTAACCCAGAAGTGGGCCGTACTGCTGCAGAAGAAGACCGGGAAGCATTACGTGCAGCCCTTGAAGGCGCAGACATGGTATTTATCGCCGCAGGTATGGGGGGCGGTACAGGTACAGGTGCAGCACCTGTAGTTGCAGAAGTCGCTAAAGATCTGGGTATCCTGACCGTAGCTGTTGTGACTAAGCCTTTCAACTTTGAAGGCAAGAAGCGCATGGCATTCGCGGAGCAGGGTATTGCCGAGTTGTCTAAGCATGTTGACTCATTGATCACCATCCCGAATGACAAGCTACTGAAAGTTCTGGGTCGCGGTATCTCTTTGCTTGACGCTTTTGGCGCAGCTAACGATGTACTGAAAGGTGCAGTTCAAGGTATCGCTGAACTGATCACCCGTCCGGGTCTGATGAACGTCGACTTTGCTGACGTGCGCACCGTAATGTCCGAAATGGGTTATGCCATGATGGGCTCTGGTGTGGCAAGTGGCGAAGACCGTGCAGAAGAAGCGGCAGAAATGGCGATTTCCAGCCCACTGTTGGAAGATATCGATTTGTCTGGCGCGCGTGGTGTTCTGGTTAACATCACCGCTGGCTTCGACCTGCGTCTGGATGAGTTCGAAACTGTGGGTAACACCATCCGTGCGTTTGCATCTGACAACGCTACTGTGGTTATCGGTACTTCTCTGGATCCAGAGATGAACGACGAGCTGCGTGTGACTGTTGTTGCAACCGGTATTGGCATGGACAAACGTCCAGAAATTACCCTGGTGACCAACAAACAGACTCAGCAACCCGTTATGGATCGCTACCAGCAGCACGGCATGGCTCCGCTTCAACAAGAGCAAAAGCCAGTCGCTAAAGTAGTGAATGACAATACGCCACAAACAACGAAAGAACCTGATTATCTGGATATTCCAGCGTTTTTGCGCAAGCAAGCTGACTAAGAATAAACCGGAATTTGGGGATAGTCGCTCTTTGTGCTAAACTGGTCCACCGATTGTGATATACACTTCGGCTGGATAGGTAATTTGGCGAGATTATACGATGATCAAACAAAGGACACTTAAACGTATCGTTCAGGCGACTGGCGTCGGTTTACATACCGGCAAGAAAGTCACACTGACGTTGCGCCCTGCGCCGGCAAATACCGGGGTCATCTATCGTCGCACCGACTTGAATCCTCCGGTAGATTTTCCGGCAGATGCCAAATCTGTGCGTGATACCATGCTCTGTACTTGCCTGGTGAACGAGCACGATGTGCGGATTTCTACCGTTGAGCACTTAAATGCCGCCCTTGCGGGATTAGGTATTGATAACATTGTTATTGAAGTCAATGCCCCAGAAATCCCAATCATGGACGGTAGTGCAGCGCCATTCGTCTACCTGCTGCTTGATGCCGGGATTGACGAATTAAACTGTGCGAAGAAATTTGTGCGCGTGAAAGAAACAGTTCGCGTGGAAGATGGCGATAAATGGGCTGAATTCAAACCGTATAATGGTTTCTCGTTGGATTTCACCATCGACTTTAACCATCCGGCGATTGATGCCAGTACCCAACGCTACAGCATGAACTTCTCTGCGGAAGCGTTTATGCGCCAGATTAGTCGTGCTCGTACTTTTGGTTTCATGCGTGATATCGAATATCTGCAGTCCCGTGGTTTGTGCCTGGGCGGTAGCTTCGATTGTGCCATCGTTGTTGACGATTATCGCGTACTGAACGAAGACGGCCTGCGTTTTGAAGATGAATTCGTTCGTCACAAAATGCTCGATGCGATTGGTGACTTGTTCATGTGCGGCCACAACATAATTGGCGCGTTTACCGCCTATAAGTCTGGTCATGCATTGAATAACAAATTGCTGCAAGCGGTTCTGGCGAAGCAGGAAGCCTGGGAATGGGCAACCTTCCAGGATGATGCTGAACTTCCGTTAGCGTTCAAAGCACCAAAAATGGTTCTGGCATAACACCAGAATTATTTATTACGACTGGTTTCATTGGTACCTTCTCCGGCCAATGATGCCAGTCGTTCTATCGCTGCCTTTAATTTCTCTGGGCTACGTTCAGCCACCATCCGTAATGCCTGAGCACTTTGCTGGCTCAACTCTCTATTGACCCCTTCTGTTTTGCCTTTCATTGCTTGAATGCTGTTTTCTTGTACTGATTCCTGCCCAATTGCAGCGAGTGATGGATTAATCCTGATGTCGATTGATGTCAATGATGGTAATATTTGTGCACGTAACGCGCTCAGTAGCGTGGCTTGTTCATAGCGTAAACGCATCAGCCAGCTAGCATTTGCAGTTTCTAGTACGAGAATGCTCTGTCGGAAATTTGCTACCCGGCACCAGGGATGCAGTTGAACGGGTAATATCCCTTTCACCGCTCTGTTGAGCTTAAGTAGGGCAGTTGCGCGTTGTTGCACGTTTTGCAACACGCTTTCGGCACCAGCATCATCGAACAAATGATCTAAAGATTGTGGGCGACTATCTCGCATACATAATGCTCCGGCGGATAAAGTGATTGGTATTCTAAATTGTTGGCGACAGTTTGGCAGACGTTATTTCTGGCCGCATCTCCTGTTGGGGATGGTCGCGGCAAGTTTTGGCATGCCTGCGCTCAGCCAAAATACCGAGCCAACAGCACCTGCAGAAACATCTACCAGCAGTCACGACTACCTGAATAAGGTTAGCTTCACTAGTCTGGCATTATTGCAGGAAAGTACCCGGCGACCATCATTTACTGTCGATTACTGGCATCAACATGCCATTCGTACAGTCATTCGCCATCTTTCATTTTCTATGGCACCTCAAGCGCTGCCTGTAGTGCAAGAAAGCTTGCCACTTCAGGCACACAAACTCGCTTTACTGGATACGCTCACAGCGCTTCTTACCCAGGAAAGCAAACCCCCTGTTATTGTGCGTCATACTGCGCTTTGGCAAGCTCCTGCGGTTGAGACTTTCAGTCCCGCCATCTGGATTAGCCAGGTTTACGGTATCCGCGCCGGTCCTCAGCGCCTCAGCTAAACCCATTTCCTTTAATTATAACGTTATTTTTAGCTCTACCCTGACGGTGGGCGTTTGAGAATTTATTATGATAATCAATATTTTAACAAA